>JAYVEZ010000139.1:0-5861 GCA_043773645.1 Cytophagales bacterium | reverse complement strand
CCCGAGAATTAGTCATTTACAGGTTATAGGTTTAGTTTTTTCATAATGACAAGAGGAGCCAGGTTTTGGCTCCTCTTTTTTTGTTCTCTGTTTCAGGATCAGCATGAATCTTCCCTTTATAAATAGCCAGAGCTACAGTGCTGTGGCCAATTGACCAGACAAGGGTTTGTGATCACATTAAAAAAAAGGAGCTAACCCGCTCCTTTTTTTGTTGATTGCATTTAGCTGGGTAGACTTCTGAGCCAACGGCAAATGAACAGGATCGCCAGCGTAATCATTGCGAGAGCCAAAAATGAAACGATCATCGTTCTGAGTCCATTTATCAAAGCCTGAGAAGAGTTAGCGTTCATTTCAAACTGATCAAACATCTCCATTAGGCCCATCATGATTGACAATGCACCCAGGCCAAGTGTCATTAAGAGGGCATCTGCTTTTTGGACGCCCATAGACCATTGTGTCAATATTTTCTTCCATTGGTCCATGTAAGTCAGTTCTGGTTTTTACCGCTAGCCAGCTTGAGTACAATGTAGGAAAGCATAGAAAGGCAGTAAATCAGAAGTCCATAAATAATGGTAATGACCGCCACCTTCATACCTCCCATGATGACATTGAAAGGTATGACCTCTGGTGAATTCTCCAGCGCATCGAACGCTGCAAACAGCCCAACAATTGTTGACAAGGTTCCCCAGGCGGCAGCCAGTCCGCCGATCTGTTTGATTGCCTCCAGCCAGCGGCCGTGTAGTTCCTTTTTTTGAATCAGCCTGAAGGAGATGAAAATGACGATGCAAATATTTGCCATTATCATCAGCGTCATGGGTGTCATAAAGGGTACTCCACCCCATACATATAATTCGGAAAAAGATGCTGAGTAAGTCATAATGTTTTAAAGATTAGGTTTAGATTTTGTTTCAGCAAGATTATCACAGAAATCTTCGCCATGGAATATTTTTTGACGGCTCACCCATCCCGTCAGGGATACAGCGCTGTGGTCAAGGGATTGGGCGAAAGGGTACTGCCATTCGTTGAAAGCCCCGTCTTGCGCCTCCTTTTGATATGGTCAGGAGGATTTTCACTAAATATGCAGGCAATGAAATGTATTGAAGATTTTGCAGACTACCTCTTTTTAAGGCGGCGCTGGGTGATTCATATTTTTTTCTGGCTGTTGATCCTGATCTTCTACGCTGTTTTCTTCGGCCGAAAGAACAATAATTATTTGCAGACTTTTTTTTTCGTGGGCCTGCTGATGCCCGTTACTGTGGGCACAACTTATTTTCTAAACTACTTTTTGGTGCCCCGGTACTTGATGCGTGAAAAGTATGGTGCATTTTTCATGTACTTTATCTACACACTGATTGGCTCCATTTTCATTGAGATGATGATTGCCGTGCTGACTCTTCTGATGATGGCTGGGGCAAGGATAAAGAACATGAGTCCGGCGTCCATCGACCTGGTTTTTCTCCTGACCTCTTTGCTCATGGTTGTGTTTCTGGGTGTAGCCATCAAAATGCTGTTGTACTGGCGCAAATCAAAAGAAGAATATGAGCGTCTCATGCGCGACAAAGTGGAAGCAGAGTTGAAATTTCTAAAAGTCCAGCTCAATCCACACTTCCTGTTCAACACCCTCAACAACCTCTACTATCTTTCCACAGAGAAATCTGATAAGGCTCCCCAGGCCATCCTCCAGCTGAGTGAAATACTGGACTATGTGCTCAATCAGGGTAAATCCGTATTTGTATCTCTGGAGGATGAATTGAGACAAGTTGATAACTATATATCTCTCGAACTGCTGCGTTATGCTGATCGGGTCAAAATTGAAAAGAATATCATGGGTGACCTTCAGGGGCACAACATTGGGCCTATGTTCCTGATCACCTTGATTGAAAACTCCTTCAAGCATGGCGTGATGAATTCTGCCTCCGCGTCATGGATAAAATTGGCAGTGGAATGCCTTCCTGATAAGACAATGATCACTGTCAGCAACAGTGCAACGCGTAAGCAACCAGGCAATGGAATTGGATTGGAGAATCTTCGAAGCCAACTTCAGCATTTGTATCCTGGCAAGCACACCTTGAAGGCCGGTAGCGAGGGTACAGATGGATTTTCAGTTACTTTGATCCTTGAGAAATGAAATTCACTTGTCTCATTGTCGATGACGAACCCCTGGCCAGAAAGCTGATCGCCTCCCATGTTTCCAAAATTGATAACCTGGAAGTGGTAGGGGAGTGTGGCAATGCCATTGAGGCCGGGAATTTTCTCAGGAGCCGGAAAGTGAACCTGATTTTCCTTGACATCCAGATGCCAGAAATCAATGGCCTTCAATTTATTGGCACATTGAAGAACCCTCCCGCGGTCATCCTCACCACCGCCTACCGCGACTTTGCGGCTGAAGCGTTTGACCTGGATGTAGTCGATTATTTACTGAAGCCCATTTCATTTGAACGCCTGATGAAGTCGGTGAACAAATTCTTTGACAAACAAACTGCTTCAGGGTCTGGCATCACCGTTGAAGGTGACACGCAAGAATCTTTTCTCTATGTGCGGGCCGACAGGAAGGTCTATAAAGTATTGCTGGATGAAATACTGTTCCTTGAAAGTATGGACGAGTATGTGAAAGTTCACCTTGCCAACAAAACCTTGATCACACGAGAGAATATCTCCTCCCTCGAACAGAAGCTGCCAAGCCCTCACTTTATCCGTATTCATCGATCCTTTCTGCTCAACACAAAACACATCAAAGCCATCTCGGGTGAAGCCGTTGACATAGGAGGAAAGGAACTTCCGTTTGGGAGGGCATATAAGAAGGCGGCGTTAGCGGCTCTTTCGTTGCGACAGGGCTAAATGTTAACAATTCTCAAAACTTTTCTCCATCTTTACCTTATGTCCTGATTCAATCCGGACCTTCTTATACGCCTATGAAGTCGTTCTGCTAATTTGACTCCGGGTCAAATTCATTGCTGGTCTCCTTGGTTCAAGGAGTTCTAAAACATTCCATTACACACTCCCTAGCGCGTCATGAACGATTCAACTAAAAAAACTTCTGTATTTACTTTATTTAAGCAGGCCATCCGGGGCTCAGAACAAAATTTCACCGAAGGAAGTATCAACCGTGCCATTTTCCTTTTGTCCATCCCCATGATCCTGGAGATGGCCATGGAGTCACTCCTGGCGGTCGTGGATATCTTTTTCATCAGCAGGTTGAATGACAACGATGCGGTGACCGCCGTTGGTCTTACCGAGTCTACCATTGGCATTGTCTATTCGATGGCGATGGGACTCGGCATGGCCGCTACCGCCATGGTAGCCCGGCGAATCGGCGAAAAAGATGCTCCCGGTGCCGCTGTGGCCGCCGTGAATGCCCTCTACATTGGCTTGGTACTTTCGGTTGTGATCAGCCTCACTGGAATTCTATTCTATGAGGACATCCTCCGGGTGATGGGTGCATCGGAGTCGGTGATCGCTGTCGGTTCTGGTTACACCCTGTGGATGCTGGCTGGTAATTTCACGATCGTATCACTGTTCTTAATCAACGCGATTTTTCGCGGAGCCGGGAATGCCGCCATCGCCATGCGCTCGTTGTGGATCGCCAATATTCTCAATATGATTCTTGATCCCATTCTGATTTTTGGATGGGGTCCGATCCAGCCCATCGGAGTGGAGGGTGCCGCCATCGCCACCAACATTGGAAGAGGCGCCGGTGTGTTGTACCAATTGTATTACCTGTCCGGTGAAAAGGGAATCATTAAAATTCACAAGGAGAATATCATTGTCGACTGGAACATCATTGTCCGCCTCTTAAAAGTGTCGGCAGGAAATGTTGGGCAGTTCCTGATCTCTACGGCAAGCTGGCTCTTCCTTGCAAGAATTATTGTGAACTTTGGAAGCGCCGCCTTTGCCGGTTATCAGATTGCCATTCGCGTTATCATTTTCACCATCCTTCCTTCCTGGGGTATGGCCAATGCTGCGGCGACACTCGTGGGTCAAAACCTCGGTGCAAAAAAACCGGAACGCGCGGAAAAGTCCGTGTGGACAGCAGGTTTCTTAAACATGATCTTCTTAGGATTGATATCGCTTGTATTTTATTTTGTTTCAGAACCGATCATGAAACTCTTTTCTGCCGATCCGGAAGTAATTCGTTATGGAACGCAGTGTCTCCGCATTGTTGCCTTTGGCTATGTCTTCTTTGGCTATGGCATGGTGATCGTGCAAGCATTTAATGGCGCTGGAGATTCGCGCACACCGACGATTATCAACTTGTTCGGCTATTGGCTGTTCCAGATTCCCCTGGCATACATCCTCGCCATCAAACTTGAATTCGGTGCCTCAGGTTCCTTCTGGGCAATCGCTATTGCCGAATCGGTGATCGCCATCGTGGCCATCCTCATTTTCCGGCAAGGGAAGTGGAAGACGGTGAAAATCTGATGATGGTTACAAGTTGCAGGTTACCGGTTGCCTGAAACCTGTAACCTGTAACAAGTAACTTGTAACTGTTAACCTCTGCGCGGGGTTACTTACTTAGCATCTGGATTTTTCTTCCGGAAGGCAGCCTTCGCCGCTTTCTCCAGCTCTTCGCCGGCTTTTTTCAGGCTTGCTTCCACCTCTTTCCAGCGGTCTTTGTTTTGTGAGTCAGCCTTCAATTTTTCAGCGGCTATCTTCAGTTCTTCGTACTTCTTCTTAAGATCGGTCTCGGCGCGCGCACCGGCATCCTTGGCTTCTACCAAGAAAAGATCAAGCTTTTTGCCAAAATCCTTAAAGAATTTTTCGGCCTTTCCTTCCTGATTGGGTTCCATAGCTTTTCGATTGTTATTGATTCCCTAAATTACAGACTTAAAATTGAATCCCCATGGATACCGAACAAGACCCACTGGACAGAATTCAGCGCATGCTTGAAAACAAATCCACCGCCAAGCAGATTACCTATAAGAATCTGATCAGTTCCTTTGAGTTATTGGCGAAGGAATCCAAGCGGGTATCTGGGGAGCTGAAAAAGAAAATGAAGCCCAGCGACCATGATGTGACCGTGGACTTCAAGCGTATCAATGATCACGAATTTCAACTGAAGCTGGCCGGCGACTTGCTCATTTTTGTGCTGCACACCAACATCGTAACCTTCGAGGAGGAGAATGATGTCATGAAGGACCCCTATGTCAAGCAGAATGAAATCAATCGCTACTTCGGTCAGATCATGATTTATAATTTCATGTCGGACTCCATCAAATTCAACCGTGTCAATGATCCTGGCTACCTGTTGGCACGCTTGCTCATCAACCATGAAGGCCGGTACATTGTGGAAGGAGAGGGCAAGTTGGGACGTGTACTCAGCAATATTTCGCCGGAGCCCATTACGGAACATGATTTGAATATTCTTGTGAAACTTGCGCTGACGCTGGCGATTGAAAATGATTTGATGGCGCCACCCTATCCGCAGGTTAAGTTCATCACCCTCTATCAGAAGTTGGAGAAGACGCAGGAACTGGGGGCCGGACAAAAGATAGGATTTCGGATGAGTCATCACGGTAAGCTTGAGGGGTGACAAAGGAGTTATAAAGTATCACTTGACGGATTATCCAAGCATCCAAAGAAAATTCCTGCCATGGCAGCCGGGACAGTACCAAAAACAGTATTTTTGAACAGAACCAAGTCGCATGATCCTTCGGAAATTCAGAATCCCTTTTCTTGTCTTCGCATCGATCATGGTGTTGGCATCGTGCGCATCGAGTCATCATCCGCACAAGAAGCTCAAGCCTGGCAAGCCCATTCCCTGTCCCATGAAAGATTGCTGAGCCCATGAAGAAGATCATTGTTGCCATTGATGGGTATTCAGCCTGCGGCAAAAGCACCACCGCAAAAGAGGTTGCCAAGAT
>JAYVEZ010000138.1:0-6279 GCA_043773645.1 Cytophagales bacterium | reverse complement strand
GGTAATCCGTTGTCCCCATGCCAGTATGGCGGCAAACAAACCTGAAATTTCTATGTCTTGCTTTTTGGTAAACCGGCGGGGTATCGAGATTGGGTCATTCAAAATGAATCCAGGTCGGTTATAAAGCGCTACTTTATGATCCAGAAAATCCTTTAGGTCCAAAAGTTTTTGTGGTGCTGCAGTCACGTAGTTACTTCAACTGTTGGGATGACTCACTTCAAAAATCTTACTTCCACCCTTCTGTTCAGAAACCTCGATGTTTCGTCCGTGGCCACAATCAACGGTCGCTGTTTTCCATAGCCATGCATGGTGAGTCGGTTGGCGGCAATCCCTTTGGATTTCAAATAATCTACAACGCTCTGTGCCCTATTCCTCGATAGTTCCAGGTTATATTCCTCACTCCCTACGTCATCGGTATGGCCATTCAGCTCAGCTTTCCATTCAGATTTCTCCCTTAGAATTCCGGCCAGTCTGTCTAACTCTGGAAAAGACACCGGCAACAATACGTACCGGTCAAACTCAAACTGAATATTCTTTAGTATATAAGTCTCTTCCGGCTTTATTTCCTGTCCGTCCGTCCACACCAGCGGCGGTAAGGTTGGAGGCGTATCCGGCACCGGATCTTTATCAAGTTGGGTAATCGCTACATCATCAATGTACACATAAGCACTTCCGTTAAGCATCGGGCTCTTCCCCTTACGGCTCTCCAGTTGGGTGAATTGGGTGGTGAGGTTATCAAAAAAATTTCCGATGGTGAGGTACTTTTCTCCGCCTTTCGCCACAAAGTCTGTTTCTGCGATATCCCATCCATTCTTGGTAAACGGTTCATTTCGGATGATTGAGAGTACCGGTGTACGAGGTATCACCTGGTCTCCCGGTGATATGAATGCTGAGTCCGTAAGCAGCAACCCAATCCGGTCGACCGAATAGACTGAATAGGAAGCGAGCTTGAAAAAAAATTCAATGTGGTAGCGCTTGCCGGCTTTCAACGCCTCTTTCAACTCACCCTGGATATACTCCCGATAGCTGCGTGGTTTGCTTGTGGGCCTGTTCCAAACATAAATACCGGTGTACGCAAAGCCAGCATGTGCATTGGATTCACCAGCCCAATTGAACGGGACATCGCAATCACCCCAACTGCACTGGTGGAAGTAGTCGGGAGTACCTGCATTCGCTGAACGCCAGCCGGGCACAACAAAGTCTTTGCTGCTGGTACTGAAATTATTAGGACAGCGCAAGTGCTCTTCAAAACTTGGATTCAGGACCAGGTTCTGCGCTGAAGAAAAATGAATGCATGTCAACAGTGCGATGAAAGACAAGCTGACCTTCATAAACCCTATTTGTAGTATGTGATCTCCGCCCGGAATGCAGGCTCGCTCGCCCCAAGGCGATCATACGCTGATTTAGAAATTCGGATCATGGATGCTACATCTTCGGCGGGCGGGGGACCCATTACCCGAACAAAGACTTCCTGGTTGGTGGTCAGGTTGCGAATTTTGAGGATCGTTCCAGGCTTTACCGTACGATGCTGGGCAAGATATTTTCGGTTGCCGTCCGATCCAACAATCAGTTCAGCCAACCCGATCTCTTTCGTTTCATCCGTCCCGCTCACACTTTCTGATATGGTCATGGGTGTTTCGGTCTTGATTATGTCCGGTGTGATAGCACCCGTTGTCACGACCACGGTGGTTGCCGCGGGGGCTGCTACCGTCAGTACCTGGCCAATTTTCAACTCATTGTCCTGAATGTTATTCCATTCCTTCAATTGCGTCACAGTCATCCCATATTGACGTGCGATGGAGTACAGGGTTTCCTTGGCCAGGACCGTATGGGTTTTCGCGACCGTTTGAGTCATGGGCTGAGTCACGGGAGTATCCACCACTGATTTCTTTTTGATGATGATGTCCTGCCCCAGGGAAAGGGAGTTGTCTTTGAGGTTATTCCATGCTTTGATGTCATCTACCGACACATTGTACAGCCGAGCAATAGAAAAGAGCGTCTCTTTGGCCGCTACTTTGTGGATGACTCCGTCGGCTGTGGGTATAGGTGCCTGCCCTTTCACCCGGGGTGTGTAGGGAATTTTCAATATCTGGCCCACCTCGAGGCCACTGTCGGCAGTCGGGTTTTGGGCCAGGACGGCAGCGATGGTGGCGCCATATCTCCTGGCGATGCTATAGAGCGTCTCTTTTTCGCCTACCTGATGCACGACGAATGCTTTGCCGTTGATTGTCTCCATCCGGAGTGAGTCAGAAGAAAAGGAGGCGGCGAGTGAAAATATTATTATCTGAAACATAGGTCTTTAATTCCAACGAAAATTACTACTTCGATCTTGCATCGTGCAACCTGAACTCGTTGAATTACTTAGTATTTTTGTAAAACCCCGAAATATGAAGGCTTTGGCTCTGACATTCCTGTTTTCCATTGGCCTTTTCTCCGCCGCCGTTGCCCAGGAGAAGTCAAAAGTAATGGTCATGGAGATCAAGGCGGAGATTGACCCCCGGATGCTGCGGTACGTAAAATTGTCGCTGGAGCAAGCTGAAAAAATCAAGGCCGACTATGTCATCGTGGAAATGGACACTTATGGTGGTGTACTGACCGATGCTAAAGAGATTGTTGACCTGATTATGGACTTCAAGAAGCCTATTTGGGTATATATCAATTCCGATGCTGCATCCGCTGGTGCATTAATCTCCATCGCCTGCGACAGCATTTATATGTCCCCCGGGGCGAGCATTGGTGCTGCTACCGTGGTGGAAGGTGCCGGTGGCCAGGCAGCTCCCGATAAATACCAATCTTACATGCGATCCATCATGAGATCCACCGCTGAAGAGAATGGGCGTGACCCGCGAATTGCTGAGGGGATGGTGGACGAAAAAGTGGTGATTGACAGTATTAAGGAAGCAGGCAAGGTGATCACCTTCACTACCTCGGAGGCATTGAAATATGGGTATTGTGAAGCTAAAGTTGAATCGATTGAAGAAATTCTGAAGCGAAACAAGGTGGAAAACTACACCATCGAATACTTTAGGTTGGGTTATTCCGAAAAGATCATAGCGTTCTTCCTCAATCCATTTATCAGTGGTCTTTTGATTCTTGTAATCATCGGGGGCATATACTTTGAGATGCAAACTCCCGGGATCGGATTTCCCCTGTTTGCTGCCGTCATCGCGCTCGTTCTTTACCTGGTTCCCTACTACCTCAACGGACTGGCTGAGTACTGGGAGATCCTTGCCTTGTTCGCGGGACTCATTCTCATCATTGTAGAAATATTTATAATTCCGGGTTTCGGTGTGGCGGGTGTACTCGGGATTGGACTGACCGTTGGTTCGCTGATCCTGATCATGCTCAACAATGACTTTTTCAATTTTGAATTCGTACCCCTCGGCGACATTGTTGTAGCGATGTTTGCCACCCTGGGCGGAATATCGGGTGGGGCACTCTTACTTTTCTTCGGGGGCGCCAGGCTAACACAAACCAAAGCCTTTCGGCGGATGGCCCTTACCGAAACCCAGGATACGGTGGATGGTTATACATCAAACTTCAATAAAGAAACCATGCTTGGAAAGACAGGTAAGGCATTTACGGTGCTCCGTCCCAGCGGAAAGGTGATGATTGAAGGTACCTTGTTTGACGCCTTCACCCGGGGAGAGTACATCGAAAGGGAAGAAAACATCGAGGTGATTAGCACTGAAAGCTCCACCCTCCGCGTAAAGAAAGCAACCGAATGAAAATACTTGGAGTTATTCCTGCCCGTTTTGCCTCGTCACGATTTCCGGGCAAGCCGCTGGCCGACCTGCTTGGTAAATCGATGGTTCAACGGGTCTATTTACAGTGTAAAAAAGCAAGGAAGCTCGATTCCATTGTGGTTGCCACCGATCATCAGGAAATCTTTGACCATGTCATTTCGTTTGGTGGTAATGCTTGCCTTACTTCAGACCAGCATCCCAGCGGAACTGACCGCTGCTGTGAGGCGATGGAACTGCAAAAGACTCCTTTCGATTTTGTGGTCAACATTCAAGGTGATGAGCCCTTTATCAATCCTCAGCAGATTGATTTGCTTTGCTCCTCCCTCGATGCCAATACAGAGTTGGCGACATTGATTCAAAAAATCATCAACCTCGAGCAATTGCATTCGGCCAACGAAGCCAAGGTGGTCATCAACACCCGAAAAGAAGCGATGTACTTTAGTCGATCTCCGATTCCATTTGTGCAAAAGGGTGGGGAGCATGAATGGCTTGACAAAGTAACCTTTTACCGGCACGTGGGGTTGTATGTTTATCGGCAGGATATATTGAAGAAGATCACCCAACTACCGGTTTCTCACCTTGAAAAGGCGGAGTCCCTCGAGCAGCTCCGCTGGATTGAAAATGGTTTTATCATCAAAACAGTTGAGACCGATATTGAAGAGGGGATGTGTATTGATACTCCGGAGGATCTGGAGAAGGCCAGGATTTATTTGAAGGGTATTACGCACTAATCGAAAAATACATTTCCCGCAGATCACGCAGCTTGAATGCGCTGATTCGCGCGGATAAAAATTCTTTTAAAATAACAAACGCCTGCTCTTCTCGGACGCGGAGTACGTTATTAAAATTAGAACCAGTATAGCACTACATCTTATTCACTTAAATCACCAAATCATCACTTGTTCACAGCCTTCATTCGCAGCTTTTCCTCCGCAAATTTCTTCGCAGCCGCTGCCACTGACTCCAGGTCTTTCGATACAATATGAGAACCAAGGACGTGACCACCCGCGTTCGGAATAGGCACCATGACTTTTAGAGAATCCGGCGTACCGAGTTGTTTGTTCATCTCTATCATCGCGCTGACTTTAACCGTCGGGTCTTGTTCTTTTTCATTTTTATAATAGTAAAGGGTAAGGCTTGGGCAAATCACCTTCTCAAAGGTCTCCGGGTTCATCTTGTCCTCGATCAATTCCTCCAGCTGGGTTACCGCTTCCATCCGATACGGGTTATTCCAGTATTGATCTTTTGCTGGATCCTTTGGAAACGTTCGATTTTTACCTCCGACGGCGAGCCGTGCTATTTGGAGCCCCCATGGTTCATTGAGCAACCAGGCATTGCCGTCGTTGATGGCAATGTTGGGAGACATATTGATCAGCGCAAAGACTTCAGATGGGTATGTTGCCGCTAAAATTACCGCCATGGTCCCTCCGGTCGAAGTACTCATAGCAATCACATTCTCTCCAATTGACTTGCCAATGGCGAGGGCTTCCTTGGTGCTCTGCCACCACCTGTCCGGTGTGAAATAGAGCAATTGATCAGTCGTGTCGACCCCGTGATCGGCCATGCGGGCCAGGTACAGGTTGCAGCCAAAGGTCTTGGCAAATTGTTCGTGTATCGGATCGCCTTCTTCCTGACTGGCGGAAAATCCATGGAGATAAATTACACTGTACTCTGTTTTCTTTCTGGAAGAATCTGCCCATATAATCCTCGCCTCATTATCAGGTTTAAGTTTGTGTTTACTTTCCTGAAGAGCAACGTATTGCTCCAGTTCAGCAGGGTCTTGTGGTACAATGGGCATGTCAGGATTCCAAACTGGTTTGTCTGGTTCAGGTCCAAGGAAATATATTCCGGCGAGTAAAATGATGGGGAATGTGATGTAGATAAATTTTCGGGACATGGTATGGCTGTTTGAGTTAAAGATATGAAAAGTAATTCTTGAAAATTCGCGCATGTTGGTGAGGAATACCAACCTGGGGCAAGGTTAAAGGATTTGCCAAATTCCAATGGCAGTGGCCAAGGCTAGGCTGGGTAAAAACATAATCAGAAACCCCATCGTGACCACGACTACCTTAACTGCTGTCAACGGAATACTTTCCTGGTACACATTCCGAAGCGCCACGTATGTATAGGACAATTGTGTTATTATACTGAGGATATAGGCAAGAAACATCAAATCCATCATAACGAGGGGTATCACCGCAATATTTCGGATCAATCCAAAACTTAACAAGTGAAACAGGAAGTACAGATGCTCTATATAGTACTTTCCACTCCTGAAGTAAATGGCCCTGAAACAAAAGGCGAGCCCAAACACAAGAAAGTTAAATATGATATTGAGGTTATCCTTGATCCTGGGGTTCAATGCTTCTGAAAAAGCTTCATGGTCCAGCCCACTCTTCACTTCATATGAATGAAGGATATGCTGGGTTTCCGGGAAAAGCCTGAAAAGAGGAAACCGGTCTATTGCAAACACGTCACCGGATCTAAAAATGTTGAATGACAGAAAGTGCACCAAAACAATGATAGCAAACAG
>JAYVEZ010000137.1:0-3478 GCA_043773645.1 Cytophagales bacterium | reverse complement strand
TGAAATACATCGGCCTTAACCTGACCGCAAGCCACCCGGGTAATATTCATCCAATGTCCTCCGGGAGAAATCTTCTTCGTGGCAAACATGACGTGCCCTTTGACATTCATGACGAAAGGATTGCAATCCCAAAAAAAGGCGATCTCCCGCTGCTCGGGCGTAAGATTCTTACCCACTTCATAGACCTGAAGCGCATCGTTATAAAAAGGACTCCCTTTTTTTATGGAAAACGGGATTGAAGGAACCGGCCTGAATTGCTGCGCTGAATCGATAACAAATGTCCTGATCTTATTCCAGTGCGGCTCGACCGCATCCATGTAGGCAGGCGGTGTTGGTTTCCAGGTAGAAAGATCATTTTCGATGGAATATTTTGGAAAGGATCTGGACTGTTTGTATTTATCCTTGGATGCCCAGGCTAAAATGTGGTCCGCCACGGTTGTCCCATATTCGATTGAGCGGTTAAATACGTCTTCCGGCACCCCGGCATCCTTAAATTCCTCCATCATCGACTGATAAAAAGCGTCCATGCGATCATCGGAAAAGACAAGGGCCTTTCCCACTTTTAATGATGCCTGAACTGAAGCCAGCGTAAAACAATACTCCAAAGTGGAATCAGGGCGGGGCACGGGCCCGAGGCCGCCCATCTGACCTGCCAAAGTCAAATATTCCTTATTCTGTGGAATGAGCGCCTCATAGGCTGCGACACTGGAATAGGCGTAAATCCGGCTCGCTACGGGTGGTGAGAAAATGTCATGGACAATGACGTCGGTAATCTGTTTGATGGACCGGTGGATCAATTCGGGATTTTGAGCTTTGATTTTATAATCCCCATGCTTGGCAGAGCAAGAAATAAATACTACGCCGATCATCATCAACCAAGAATATCTTTTCATGTCCGTTACCATTTTTGCAAGATTACACTAAATGCAGGATAGTCAAAATGATCAAAGTCATTTTCTTAGACAGGCGTGTAGAAGTGGTTACTTAATGGCGTAATCCATGTGGTTCGGGCCGATTCCTATCAATTCCAGAGACTTCCAGTTCTTGGGAAGTTTAACCTTGCGCTGTTGAATGCCAAAATCTGTTATCTGCATACCACCAAAACCAAAAATTACCGACTGCAACATTCCGCCGGCCCCCGTGGCAAAATAGGGATTGGTCCCCCCTGCCGTTTCTGAAATGACACCAAAGGGAGGTACTTCGTTCGGTTTGTAACTTTTTACAAAAATCGAGTAGGCCTTTTCAGAATCTCCCAACCGCGCATACAAAGTGGCCAATACGGCACACCCCATAGCGGGACCATTGGCTGAGAAACGAGGTTCGTAATAGTGAAGGTCCTTTTCGATCTGGGCCTTGTCGGTAATCACATCCAGCGGATACGCAAGAAGGTTCGCGTCGGCTTGCTTGATCTCCACCCCGTCGTACGTGGCATTCTCCTTCGTGGTGCCGTCAGGAAATTTCAAGATGGGAATATTTTGAGCCACCAGTTCCCAGTCCGGATTCGGTGTGATCCCCAGTTCTTTGGCGGCTTGGGTGGCGTAACGCAAAACGGTAATGGCCATCCCGTTGGTGAAAGCGTTGTTGTCAATATTCTCCTGCCATTCATTGGCGCCAATGACGTTATTGATTTCATATTTTCCCGGGCCTTTTCGCTCCACCCGACTTGCCCAGAAATCAGCGACTTCCTTCAACATAGGGTATCCCCGGTCAAGAAGCCATTGCTTGTCCTTCGTTACCTGGTAATATTTCCAAAACGCCCATCCTACACAACCGGTGATGTGATGTTGAAATGGTCCGGTTAACGCCCAAACAGGGGTCGCTTCCTGGCCTTCGCTCGCCGACTCCCATGGAAACATTGCTCCTTTAAACCCATGACTGAAAGCATTTTGCTTTGCAGCGGCCAATCGCTGAAAACGATATTCCAGAAGGGATTTTGCTATCTCCGGCTTGAGTATGAGCAAAGGCGGATACATCCAAAGCTCCGTATCCCAGAAAACGTGACCATTGTAGCCCAGGCCGGAAAGTCCCATGGGGGATAAACTATAGGCAGTTCCTTCGCGGGAAAACGAGTAAAGATGATAAATCGCAAAGCGAATGTCCCGCTGCGCCTGGGGATCTCCTTCTATGACTACATCGCTTTTCCACAACTCCTCCCATGCTTTGATGTGTCCCCGCAAGAGCCGCTCACGACCTTCCAGCATCGCAAAGATGGTAAGCCGCTCGGCTTCATTCACCGGGTCGGCAATATGTGCGGAGGAAATCACCGAACCCACCACACAAAATGAAAGCTTTTCACCCGCTTTGAGTTTTTTGCTGAATTTTGTGAGATGCATGTTATAGTCCCAGTCTTCATGTACGAGGGACGGCATTTCATTCTTATCAAAAATAAAACTAGTCGAAGCAGCGACCGTGTGCTTGCCGGAAGGGCTCTTCCCCACCGACGTCATCAGGGGTAGTTTTACGTGTGGCCTGTCAATGACCGCATACGTGTTTTTGACTTCCTTCAGAATATCAGGCGATTCGATAACGCTCGCAGGGGTAACTTCAACATCCTTTTTTGCCACTATTTCAAACTGGATCAAAGCGCAGAAGGGAAGATGACGCAGGGCGGCGAGCGAATACTTTACATGGACTTTATCCTGAAAATCGAATTCGGTGACCAAAACCGCCTGGCGCATATCCAGATACTGGCGCAATGAAGAAATATTCTTTGCACCAATGCGCTGATTATCCACGTCGAGGTTCATATTAACAAAATTGAACCCCTTGAGAATATTGTCTACACGGCCGCGGCCGTACAAATCGAAAGCACCATTCAACACCACGTCTTTCACCTTGAAGGGGTCGGGAGAGGAAACCAGTCCGATCATTCCATTCGCTACCGTCACACCATAATAATTATTCGGGTCGATATTCCGGCCCTCGATAATCCATCCATCGGTACTCTGGCTTTGGCCATGAATTGTCGGCCATAACAACAGGAAAAAAAGGTTTACTGTTTTCATGCTTCTATAGTTTAAATCTAAATGGTTTTCCCTGTGTCCTTTGTGCATGCTTTATGCTCTTTGAGGTTAAATGCATTTTTTACCACAAAGCGCACTAGGGTTTCACAAGGGTCACAAAGAGATTTTCATACTTATCTTGTAAATCCGTAAATCCCGACCATCCTGATTCAGACAGTTTCCTACTTTAGCGCAAAAGCTTCAATCGTATCATTATTACGAACGGCAAAATAACAATCCTTGCCGTTAACCTTAATCTTTCTAAGCTCACGCGTTTCTCCCCGGACGGAGAAACCGGACTCCACCGGCGCCATCGACTTGAATTTACCTTTCCCATCTCCTGCCATCAAAATTCCAAAACTTGCATCATACCTTCCCATCTGGATGTTCGTACGATACAAATTACCGGCAACCAGAATATCCAGCTTTCCATCACCGGTATAATCATCAACCAACGTCGTTGCCACGGTGGAAAA
>JAYVEZ010000136.1:0-4471 GCA_043773645.1 Cytophagales bacterium | reverse complement strand
GTCAGCAGGAAGTCCTGGTCGGATTTATATAAAGTACTCTTTCCAGGCTCTACATCTTTTAATGCTTGCAGGAGGTGCGGGTTTTTGCCTTGAAGCTCTTCTATGTTCTTAATCGTTTGAACACCCATGAAACGCTTGGCATTGGCATTGATCAATTGAACATTTCCTTCAGGGTCAAAGGAAAGGATGCCCGTGCGCACCTGCTGGACTACGGTATTTAGATATTGCCAATGTTCTTCTTTTTCTGACCTTGCCTTGCGGAATGCTTCAAGGACTTCATTGAATTTCATGTTGAGGTCGCGAAAACTTGATCCCAGGGTATTGTCAGCCGTAAATCCTGAGATGAAGTCAGAATATTTTACCGACTCGAGGAATCGGGTGAGTTTACGGTTGGTTTGCGAAGTGAACCGATACAGTTCGAGCAATTGACCGATGACGATCAAGCCGGTGAGCACGGCTGCAAAAATCATGTTGGGATGGTTCACCATATACACCAGCAAAGTCATCACAAGCCCGATCAGGGACACCCTGAACGCAATCCGAAACCGAAAATCCCTAAACAACTTCATCTTGAATTTTGCCCCTTCAAAAATTAACCACTCCCAAATCCCCGCCAAACTATCGTCAACCAGCTACAACGTCAAAGCCCATGCTTCTCCAGCCTCCTGTAAAGCGACGACCGTGTGAGCCCCAGTTCTGCGGCCGCCTGGGTTATGTTTCCATTGTATTTTTTCAAGACCTTCCGGATGAGCAGCTTTTCCACCTCATCGAGGTTAAATTGGTCGAGGTTCAAGGGCTGTTCCGTATCCTTTGCTGAAGTGGTGCTGAAGTTGAAATCCTCGGGTTGCAATACGGAACTGTTGGAGAGGATGATGGCGCGTTCGATGGAATGTTGAAGCTCCCGGATATTCCCTGGCCACGGGTGTTTGTTCATTCTGGTCATAGCACCTTCACTGATCTTTGTGACATTCTTGTGATATTTCTCCGCATAGTGTTTCAGGAAATGGTGGGAGAGGAGCGGGATGTCTTCCATGCGGTCGCGCAAGGATGGGATTTCAATTTCAATGGTGTTGACGCGGTACAACAGATCCTGGCGGAAGCGATTTTCTTTCACCATGTCATACAATGGAAGGTTGGTAGCGCAGATGAGCCTGATGTCAATCGCCGTATCTTTGTTGGCTCCCACCCGACTTACTTTGCGGTTTTGCAAGACAGTGAGAAGCTTTGCCTGGAGTGGCATCGACAGATTGCCGATTTCATCCAGGAACAATGTTCCATTGTTGGCGATTTCAAAGCGACCCGGCCGGTCCTCCTTCGCATCGGTAAACGATCCTCTTTTGTGGCCGAAAAGTTCACTTTCAAAAAGAGTTTCGGTGATTGAACCTAGGTCTACGCTCACAAAAGTTTCTTTGCCACGCGCTGAGTGACGGTGAATGGCACGCGCAATCAATTCTTTACCAGTCCCATTTTCGCCAAGGATTAATACATTGGCATCGGTGTGCGCTACACGGTCGATGGTTTGAAAGATCCGCTGCATGGCTGCACTTTGTCCGATAATTTCCTGATAGCGATCGTTGATGGCCTGGTTGATTTCCTGGTTTTTGATTTTGAGGGTATGCACTTCGTCCCGTGTTTCGCGCAAGCGCATGGAGGAGTACAGCGTGGCAAGAAGCTTTTCATTCTCCCAGGGTTTCAACACAAAATCAGTCGCTCCGGCTTTGATCGCTTTCACGGCCATTTGGATATCGCCATAGGCAGTGATGAGTACCACCACCGCGGAGGGATCGATCTGAAGAATCTTTTCAAGCCAGTAGTATCCCTCACTGCCGCTGCTCACGTCTTTGGTAAAATTCATGTCGAGCAAGATTACATCGTAGTTCTCATTGTTCATCAAGGCGGGAATGGCCTCGGGATTCTTCTCAATATCCACCTGGGAGAAGTGACGCTTCAGATGCATTTTGGCTGCTTTGAGCAGGTCTTCGTTGTCGTCGACGATGAGAATTTTTCCTTGCTTTTGGTCAGTCATGCCGTAGTCATTTTTGGTCCGATGCAATGTAGAAGCGCAAAGTTGATACCGCTCTGTGCAAACCTTGAATCGGCCCTGTTTTTCAGTTTTTTGAATCTCAAGATAATTAAATCACGTCCGTTATCGGACAGATCCGTTCAGCTTTGAACGAAGAAATTACCAAAAAGATAACTTTTTGTGCGATTTGGCCGTTGGCACGGTAGTTGGCAATAAGCTCCTGTCACAGCAGGGCAATAAACGCCCCGGACAAAAAACACGGATCTAGAATGGACAAGAAGATTGAAAAGAAGACATGGACGGTTAAGCGAATAGCTACTTACGGAGGAATTGCATTGTTTGTCGTTTTCGTTGGCTATCAGTTCATTTTTGCGGATCGCCGTCAGAAATTGAAAATTGAAAAGGACAAGATTACCATCTCTGAGGTGAAGCGGGGAGAATTCAAAGAATATATCCCTCAAACCGGTATTGTGGCGCCCAGGCGTACGGTCTTCCTTGATGCCATTGAAGGAGGAAACATTAAACGCATCGTTCGCGAAAGCGGTGCCATGCTGAAGAAGGGGGACGTCATCCTCGAGATTTCAAACCTCAACCGGGAAATTGGGGTTCTCGATCAGGAATCAAACCTTACCCAGAGTATCAATCGTACGCGGGATACACGAATGACCATTAACCAAAATGCACTTCGTCAACAGGGAGATTTGATTACCATCGACAATGCGCTGGCCACCCTGCGGCCCAAGTATCAAAGGCAAAAGCAGATGTTTGAAAAGAAGCTGATATCAAGGCAGGAATTTGAGCAAACAGAAGCGGACTATTTCGCTAACCTCAAGAGGAGGGAAATAACCTACAAAGCCTTTCAGATGGATTCCATCAGCCGTGTGAATCAGATCAAGCAGCTGGATGAATCTGAAAAGAAGCTACTTCAAAGTCTTGATGGGGTGGGGAAAATCCTGGATAACCTTACTTTGCGTGCTCCCATCGATGGACAACTCTCGACACCACATTGGGAGATTGGACAATCTGTTACCATGGGGCAGCGGGTAGGTCAGGTTGACATCGTGGGCGAATATAAAGTCCGGGTTCCCATTGACGAATTATACCTGCCCCGGATATCCGTTGGCCTTCATGCCACCACTGATTTTGCCGGAAAGACCTACAACCTGATTATTACCTATAACTATCCAACTATTACTGCGGGAAGATTTGAGGTGGAAATGGAATTTGAAGGAGAAACTCCACCGGGTCTTCGCCCTGGCCTGTCATTGCGGATGCGCATTGAATTGGGTCAGTCATCCCAGGAGCTTTTATTGCCGATGGGCGGTTTCTATAAGGATACCGGTGGAAACTGGGTATTTGTCCTGGATGCTGAAAACCATGCTGTGAAGCGGGATATCAAGCTGGGCCGCAAGATGGGCAGTGAGTATTTTGAAGTCCTGGAGGGTCTGAAACCCGGAGATAAAGTCATCACGTCGTCGTATGAGAATTTCGGCAACAGCGAAGTTTTAATCCTTGATTAATGCAACTAATTTATCAGGAAAGCGTCTAATGGTCTGTAACTTATTGAATAAAAGGAAGTATTCCCTAAAACTATTTTAACACAATTGACATCTAACCTATAACGCAACATCTATGATACGATTAAAGAACCTGGAAAAAGTTTACACGACGGAAGAAGTGGAAACGACCGCCCTCAACAGCATCAACCTGGAGATCAAGGACGGAGAATTCGTGGCCATCATGGGACCTTCAGGATGTGGTAAGTCCACCTTGCTGAATATCCTCGGGCTGCTGGACAATCCCTCCAATGGCGAATATCATTTTGGCGAGCATGAAGTGGCCAAGTACAGCGAACGTCAGCGTGCACAATTGCGCAAGGGCTCCATCGGATTTGTGTTTCAAAGCTTCAATTTGATCGATGAGCTTACGGTATTCGAGAATGTTGAGCTTCCCTTGCTCTACATGAAAGTGCCAGCCAACGAAAGAAAGCAGCGCGTGGAAGAAGTGCTGGAACGGATGAACATCATGCACCGCAGAAATCACTTCCCGCAACAACTTTCCGGTGGTCAGCAGCAGCGTGTGGCTATTTCCCGCGCCATTGTCGCCAAGCCTAAAGTGATTCTCGCAGATGAGCCTACCGGTAACCTGGATTCGGCCAATGGTGAAGAGGTAATGAAGTTGCTTTCGCAGTTAAACGAGGAAGGAACCACCATTGTGATGGTAACGCACTCGCCCTACGACGCCAACTACGCCCACCGCATCATCAACCTGTTTGACGGTAAAGTGGTAACAGAAAATATC
This sequence comes from Cytophagales bacterium, assembly GCA_043773645.1. GTDB lineage: Bacteria > Bacteroidota > Bacteroidia > Cytophagales > Cyclobacteriaceae > ELB16-189. The sequence continues at coordinate 147 of JAYVEZ010000136.1, read as the reverse complement.
AAAGAACATTTCCACGTATAACAAAGCTGACCTCGTAGATCGCATTGTCTCATGTCTTTCTACGAACGTCTTGCTAAAGATTTCAAGGTCAAAGCATCTTGAATGCGTTCTTCATAGTTTAGGTTTAGGTTAGATAAAGCCCATGTT
>JAYVEZ010000135.1:0-5168 GCA_043773645.1 Cytophagales bacterium | reverse complement strand
AGTTGATAGCTGTTGGTCTCTTGTATTTTTGTTTCAAATTTTCCTGATGCCGTTGTCTTCAGCACTGTGGGTTTGGTGTCGCTTACCGAAACAACCACATTGGAGATGATCGGCAGTCTGGTCTTCTCATCAAACACCATACCGCTCAAAAGAACTTTGATGATGCGGGGTACCAATACAAAGATATCGAGGTTGCCACCATCTTGCCGGCTGTTGGCACGCGCCGTGTAAACGCTTCCGGATGCATCCATCGAAAAGTAGAAGTCATCTGCGGCAGTATTTACAGGCTTACCCAAGTTCACCGGATCAGACCAACTGCCCCAGGTGTCGTCCAGCCGTGTGGATTTATAAATGTCAGCACCGCCCTGACGGCCTTGTCCCGGACGGTCGCTGGCGAAATAAAGAGTTTTGTTATCAGGGGCGATGAAGGGTGCAAAATCATCCATCGGGGTGCTGATCTTCAACTTAGCAGGTCTTGACCATTCACCATTTTGTTCGTGCGTGATGTAGAGATCACTGCGAATTCCATTGTCCTGCTCTGAGAAGTAGAGCACCATGTGTTTCTTGTCGGCAGAGATGGAAGCTCCATTAAACCTGCCCTTCGCCATGGTAGAAAAATCTTTCGCGTTGAGTTCATTCCAAGTTCCGCCCGGGGTGACGAGCGAAAAAGATTTTTCGTTGCGTCCACGTCCACCTCGCACCAGCAACGATCCATCCGGCAGTACCTGAAATACCTGATTGGATTTGCTCTGATTGAAAGGAGCACCCATGTGCTTTGGGGCAGACCAAACACCCTTCTCGTCCTTTGTACTCATCCAGATATCCTGAGTCCCTAGTTTCCCGAGTGTGTTGTCAGGATGGTCGGCGACAAATAAATAAAGTTTTTTGCCGTCAGGAGATATCACCGGTGCGGCATCATGATAGACCGAGTTGACCTCCTTCAGCTTGGTCAGCTCATACCTTGGACTGTATTGTTGCGAAAAACAATGCCCAACGATAGTCAGGAACAAGACCCCAATGAGGTACCTCATGCAAAAGAAATTTAATAGTAAAGTTAACAGATAAATGATTCTTTGTGAAGGGGGCCTGACCCTTTACGACACAGCGCCTGGCATCGAAAAGAATCCACGCTTACTCATCGCAATGGCCATCAAAATAAGCAGAAGGGCAATGGAGTTAAAAATTAACATCCGTTTGTGCTTCGCTGTATCATCTTTCATCTTTTTGGAAGTAATTCTCGCCATCGTAATCATGACAATGGCCACCAGCATGATGAAAATATGTTCGGAGGTCCAATAGCGGGTGGTTGCATCCTTCATGGCTCCTCCATCGAAATGCACCAATGGGCTTACGAAATAAAGGAGCAATCCCACCAACAACTGGGTATGGGTGACCGAAAAGAGCGTCAGACCAAGAAGGTTATCTACTTTTCCAAAAGACTGCTTGTTGGAAAAACCAACGAAGGCCTTGACGATCACTGCGATCAAGAGAATGAGCAAGAGATAACGTAGTAAAGAATGCGTATGAATGAGTCCGGTGTACATGGGGTGCGATTTTAGATGGAAAATTAATTCTTTCACCCCATATAACCTTTCCATTGCCTGTTTTAAATACCCACAGGCTGAAAATCACTGGCACTTTTCAGCTGGTATGCTTACCTTTTCTTCAAATCACGAATATGAAACTCCTACTCAACATCCTTCTTGTTGCATTTGTTTCTTTTGCATCCATCGCACAGGACAATCCCGCTTACCAACGGCCGCCTGAAGAAATCGCCAAACTGGTTGAGGCGCCCCTCACACCCGCCGTCACACTTTCTCCCGACAAGAACTGGATGGTCCTGATGGACCGTGCTGATTATCCCAATATTGAAGAACTATCACGACCGGAGCTGCGCATTGCAGGGCTCCGCATCAATCCCGATAATTTTGGCCCAAGCCGGGGCAACTATTTCATTGGATTAAAATTCAGGAACCTAAAGGACATGAAGGAACGTTCGGTGGATGGACTTCCCTCGCCTTTGCAGTTTAACAGCTTTACCTTTTCCCCGGACAGCCGGAAAGCTACCTTTCTTCAAACCTATACAGACCACATTGAGCTTTGGCTGATCGACTTTTCGAACTTCAGTGCCCGCATCCTGACCCGCAAAAAAATAAATGTCACCATCAGCAGCCCTGTCGCGTGGTTGTCCAATTCCAATCAAGTGATCTTTCTGGCGGTTGCTACCGAGGGCCAGAAGCTTCCACAAAAAACCCGTGTGCCTGCAGGACCGGTGGTAGAAGAAAATCTTGGAAAAAAAGCACCTTCCAGAACCTATCAGGATTTGCTGAAGAGCCCGGATGACGAAAAGTTATTTGACTACTACTGTACCTCCCAGCTTTTTTCTGTTTCCCTGGATGGCGATGAGAAAGCGATCGGTCAGCCCTCTGTGTATGCTTCGCAAAACCCTTCCCCCGATGGGTCCCTTGTTCTGGTTAAGATCGTTCACCGTCCTTATTCCTATCTGGTGCCTGTCAACTTATTTCCACAAGGGGTTCAGGTTATTGACATGAATGGCGCGTTGGTAAAAAAGATTGCAGAAATTCCGTTAGGTGATAATATTCCAGTAGGATTCAGTGCGGCGATCAAGGGTCCCAGAAGCCATGCGTGGCGCAATGATCAGCCTGCTGAGTTGTCTTGGGCGGAAGCCCAGGATGAAGGAGATCCAAAAGTCAAGTCGGAAATCCGCGACAAGCTTTTTCATTGGGTGGCTCCTTTCAACAGCACCCCTGAAGCATTTATCCAATTGCCGTACCGATACGCCGGTATCATCTGGGGTAATGATAAGATTGCATGGGTATATGAAACCTGGTGGGCAGACCGGAAAATGCGGGTCTACCAGATTGATCCATCCAATGCTGCAAAAAAGAAAACTGTCTTTGATCGCTCTTATGAAGATGCTTATACCGACCCCGGCAATGTGATAACAACATTCAATGGAAACGGTAGACCCGTGATGCAGATCAATCCGGACAACACAGTTTACCTTTCCGGCGATGGCGCTTCTCCGGAAGGCGATAGACCCTTTCTTAATAAGATGGACTTGAACTCAGGGAAGATCACAAATGCCTGGCGCAGTGAAGCACCCTACTACGAGTTTGTTGTGGCCATAACCGATGCAAGAAAAGGGGCCTTCATGACCTCGCGTGAATCAACTTCTGAAACACCCAACTATTTCATGCGCGCCATCGGTTCGAAAAACACGGCTCAGCTTACTTCTTTTCCGCACCCATATCCACAGATCATGGATGTGAAGAAACAGGTTCTAAAATATAAGCGCGCCGACGGTGTCGATCTGACTGCGGATTTGTATTTGCCCCCGGGTTATAAAAAAGAAGACGGGCCATTGCCAACATTTCTTTGGGCCTACCCAGCCGAATTCAAATCAAAAGACAATGCAGGACAAGTAAAGGGCTCTCCTTATACTTTTACGCGAATCAGTTGGGGAAGCCCGATTTACTGGGTTGTGCGTGGCTATGCCGTGCTGGACAACGCCTCTATTCCTATCGTTGGGGAAGGTGACAAAGAACCCAATGACACTTACATCGAACAACTGGTGGCCAGTGCGAAGGCCGCCATTGACCATGGCGTATCGCTCGGGGTCGTAGATCCAAAACGTGTTGGTGTTGGAGGTCATAGCTATGGTGCCTTCATGACTGCCAATCTCCTGGCACATTCTGATTTATTCAAAGCAGGAATTGCCAGGAGCGGAGCCTACAACCGGACCCTGACGCCCTTTGGGTTTCAGCAAGAAGAGCGGACCTACTGGGAAGCGCCAGAGGTGTACTTCCAGATGTCCCCTTTTTCATACGCTGATAAAATAAAGACGCCCATCCTGCTCGTGCATGGCGAGGCCGATAATAATTCAGGAACCTTTCCCATTCAAACCGAGCGCTTTTATAATGCCATCAAAGGTCATGGGGGTACGGCTCGCTATGTACTCTTGCCGTATGAAAGCCATGGTTACCGTGCCAAGGAATCCATTCTACACATGCTGTGGGAGATGGACAATATGCTTGAGACGTATGTAAAGGGCACACCACCGATGAAAGCCAAGGTCGAAACAAAATAACAAGGAGCAATAGTTTGATAGATGCAGTCGAGACATTAACTTTCCCCTGACTTATCATCATCATGAAGCGACTGTACCTACTGCTATTCTTTGTCGTGTCTTTCTTTTGTACCCAAGCCCAGAAGAAAACGGGGCCTGACACCGTAAAGGTTGGTGCCTACATCATCAGTGTCCACGATATCAACTTCCATGACAAAGAGTACACCATCCGTTTTTGGTTATGGTTTTTGTATGACAATCCTGATTTTGATTTCCTGAATCAGCTGGACATTCCCAATGCAAAGGAAATAGACACTCCGGTGATCGTACAGGATACCATCAATGGCAAGAGTTGGGTGCAGTTGAAAATGAAATGCACAATGAAAGAAAATTGGGTTGTTCACAATTTCCCTTTTGATAAGCAGCACCTCCGTGTCCGCGTTGAAAATATTGTCTTCGATAAGAGCAAACTAATTTTTTTGGCTGATAAACGACATTCCATGTTTGATGATATCGAGGGAATGGATGGATGGCATGTAAAAGACTTTACTGTAACATCAGACACGACGCGTTACGGAACAGGATTCGGCGATCCACGGCCAAAGCACGATTCACAGACTTTTTCAACATTCAAGATTGATTTAAACATTGAGCGCGACGCCTGGGGTCTTTTTATGAAGATCTTCATCGGAATGTATATCGCCTTTCTGATCGCCCTGATCAGTTTTGTATCTCACCCCTGGGAATTGGAACCCCGGTTTGGATTGCCCGTCGGTGGTTTGTTTGCTGCGGTGGGTAACAAATACATTATTGATTCGCTTTTGCCAGAATCTCCAGAATTCAGCCTCGTAGATTCACTCCACAGCATCACCTTCTTTGGCATCCTCTCTGTACTGGCGGTCTCAGCCATTTCAATGAAGTTCTATAATGCCGATAATAAAGAGGCTTGCTTGCGGGCGGATAAGATTGGCTCGCGGATTGTTCTTTTTACCTACGTTGTCCTTAATGTTTATTTCATCGCTTCCGCTTAAATGATTAAAGGATTCCTTTTCGGTTTTCTTCTGCTGATTTCCTGCGA
>JAYVEZ010000134.1:0-3220 GCA_043773645.1 Cytophagales bacterium | reverse complement strand
GTCTATCTCCTGTTGCAACTTGGCCCTCACCTTGATGTTGTGCACCATAAACGCAGGAGAAGTCCAGTGAATACCTTCCTTTACGCACCATGATTCCAGGAGCGGGAAATGAGGAACGATGAGGGCTGTGACAAAGGGCCTTTGAAATCCAATGATCAGACATCGTTGAATGAAAGGGGAGCCGGCGAAATGGTTTTGCAGCGGCATCGGTGCAATGTATTTTCCCGCACTGGTCTTGAAAATATCTTTTTTCCTGTCAGTGATCTTCAGAAACCGTTGATGTTCCCATTTGCCAATATCGCCAGTTCTGAACCACCCATCCTGTGTAAATACTTCCCGCGTGAGCTCCGGCCTTTTGAAATAGCCTTGGGTAACGTTGGGGCCTTTCACCAATATTTCCCCTTCGTGGTCTGCATTGGGCGCATCGATTTTTATTTCCAATCCGGGGATGGCTATGCCGACGGTGCCAAACCGATTGAGTCCCGGCTCGTAACGATTCATGGTGATGATGGGTGATGTTTCTGTCATGCCATACCCTTCCACAATGTTAATTCCTGCGGCTGAAAATAGTCTTCCGATTTCTGGTCTGAGGGAAGCGGCACCCACGGCCATGTATCTGATCTTGCCGCCCAGCATGTGGCGCCATTGGCTGAGCACCAGAACTCTCGCAAAAAATAGCTGAATGGCAAACCACAAGCGGATGGGCCCCCCCGTTCCATATCTTTTACCGACGGCCATAGACCATTGAATGAGTTTCTTTTTGAAAACATTTTTGTGCAGCAGCTGCTCCTGCATGAAGTCGTACATTTTCTCCAGGAGGCGCGGCACGCTCGTGCAAAAAACCGGACGCACCGTCTTGAAGTCATGTGCAAAACTTTCCTTGTTCTGACTGAAATACAACGACACCCCAAAGGCCATGTAAGCGTAACTGGTAGTCCGTTCAAAAATATGGCTGAAAGGCAAAAAGCTGAGAACACGCTGACCCGGCTCGAGCGGCAGCAAAGTGAGGATGGCTTTTATGTTGTGAACAACGTTGCGATGGGTAAGCAAAACTCCCTTGGGTACCCCAGAACTGCCAGAAGTATATAGGATGGTGAAGATATCATCATCAGAGATTGCCTTCTTCATCGCCTGCAGTTTGATAGATTCTTCCGGAGTCATGTCTGGATGGCGGAGCGGTGCAAAGTATCCGGCAGCATCCTGCATGAGGTGATTTAACGCGACACGGATGTTTAGTTTTTTAATGACCGCACCGACTTTTTCAAACAAATCTGTGTCGGCTGTGATGATGAGCCTGGCTTCTGTCTCGGTCAGAATCGCTTCAAACTCCTCCGTTCTTGAGATGGGATGTACAGGCACTGTAATAAGACCAACTTGTTGGCATGCAAAGTCGAGCATCATCCACTCCGGATTTCCCATGATGGGCATGAATATTATTTTTTCGCCTTTGGAATAACCTTCCCGAACAAACCAGGATGAGATGACATCAACTTGGCGCTGGACCTCCTCAATGGAATAACCTTGCCAGTGGTCCCGGGAGTAGGCATTGAGGGCATGGTGGTTTGGATATTTCTCACCCTGATAGGCGAGGATGTCGAAAATGCGGGTGAAGTCTACAGTATGTTTCTTGGTGATCTCCATCGGGTTCATTTCGATTTCTCATCGACGGGCTTTATATACAAGACGTTGTAGAGGATTTCAAAGAATTCAGGAAAATCAGGCAAGTTATTATGCCGTGCGCCTTCAACAGGATGGAGGATTATCTTGTCCGGGAACAGTGCCTTTAATTTTTCACTTTGTGAAAATGAGATCAGGCGGTCGTGGGTGCCATGAATAATGTGTACCGGGCATTCAGTTATTTTTAAATACTGGTCCGTCCGTATATCATACTTGAGCAGCCACCGTAAGGGGATGAAAAAAAGATATCGGTGAATGGTGTAGTAAAAACTGAAATAAGGAGAGTCGAGTATGAGCATTCCGGGTTTGTTCCAGGACGCAATGCGAGCGGCCACACCACTTCCCCAGGAGCGACCATAAAGAATGATTTTATTTTCGGGATACGCCTTTGCCAGCCACTTATAAATGTACTGTGCATCGGCAAATACTTTTGTCTGGCTCCGCTTGCCACGGCTTTTTCCGAAACCCCGGTAGTCCATCATAAAGAAGTCGTAGCCATTGCTCAGAAAATCCTTGGCGAATTTACCCCAGCCTTTGATGCTCTTTGAATTTCCTTTCAGGTAAAATACAACTCCGCGGGCATTGGGCACTTTGAAATAAATGGCATTGATACGTCCGCCGTCTTCCATATCAAAATCAAGCTCTTCAAAGGGGAAGGGATATTTGTATTGAAATGCCGTGGTAAGTTTTTCGGGCCTGAAAAACAGCAAATGCTGAAAGAAGAAAAAGAAAAGGCAGATACCCGTGTAGATTGCCGCCAGTGTGATGAACAGTCCAACCATGAGGCCCTTAAGTTATTCATTAAAATAATGAATTCTGCAATACTGAAAAAGTTGACTGCCTTTTGAATGATGTTTGTCGGCCTATTCGAGTGCTTCGGCCAGAACCTTGTGAAAATTCTCAAAGTCACGCAGGTTGCGATGCCCGCCTCCCTCGATGATGACAAATTGATCACCGTTCTTCAGCAAGGGCTTGAGTTGAAGGGCTGATGAAAGCGGAACTACCCAGTCGTCAGTGCCATGAATAATGGTGATTGGACATGCCACCCGCGGCAGAAAAGTCTTGTTGGGGAATTGCGAGCGGAGTGGGAAAGCAGTAAGTACGGGTCTTGCGGGGGCATAGAGCGTGCCGCTTAATTCATCGAACGGTGTTTCCAGGATGAGGCGATACGGTGTGTGAATGGTGGCGAGTTGGGAGGCGACCGCAGAACCCAGGGATCTTCCATAGAGAATGGTGCGGGAAGTGGGGATATTGGATTGAGACCAGTTCCAAATCGTAAGTGCGTCTTTATACAAGTTGACTTCTGTAGGCGTGCCTGTACTTTTGCCATAGCCACGATAGTCCATCATCAGAATGTCATAGCCGAGGGAAGTGAAGTCAACGGCATAGGTTCCCCAACGTTGCAAGTTGTCTGCGTTGCCGTGGAAGTAGAGGATAAGTCCTTTGGCAGGAGCTGAGGTTTTGAAGAGCAGGGCATTTAATTTCACCCCATCACCCGCGGGAATGAAATATTCCGAGAAATCCTGATCAAACTTGAAAACAT
>JAYVEZ010000133.1:0-17273 GCA_043773645.1 Cytophagales bacterium | reverse complement strand
GTGGGATTCTTTTGGACCTCCTGGATCGTCAGGCGCACGGCATCTTCCAGCTTGACTTGTGGGCTGTAGCCAAGAATTCTTTTTGCCTTTGAAAGGTCTGGTATTCTTCTCAATATGTCCTTGTACTTTCCAAAGACCTCACTCATGGGAACAAATTTCAATTTGAGGTCGCGTTTTGTTCCTACAATGCTGTGGATAAGTTTCGCGGTATCCAATACCGAGAGTTCTTCGTCATTGCCGATGTTGATAATTTCTCCCACCGCTTTGTCATTCTCGAGTGCGAGCACCGTGCCATGCACCAGGTCGGATACAAATCCCATCGATCGGGTTTGCAGGCCATCGCCGTGAATGATGACTTCCTTATCCTCGAGGATGGCGCGGAGAAATATGGGAATGTGGCCGCCGCTCCAGGCAAAACTTGAACGGGGGCTGAATCCACCAAAATATCGAATGACAACGATGGGGACCTTGTGGTCATGGAAGTAAGCAAAAGACAGTTGTTCTCCATATAACTTAGAGACGGCATAGCTCCATCGTTTAATGAGGCTGGGACCCAACAGCAGGTCTCCGTCTTCATTCAATGGCAAGTCCGGTGACATCCCATACACATCCGATGTGGAGGCAAACACCACTTTGCATCCCCACATTTTAGCGGTCTCCAAAACATTTTCTGTTCCTTTTGTATTCACCAGCAAGGTGGGGAGGCTGATGTCCTTTTCGGAAATCTTTTTTACGGCCGCCAGGTGAATAATCGAGCCTGTGTCTTTGCCCAAAATCTTAAGGGTATCGAAGTCCAGGATGTTAACCCGGTAGAACTTAAAATTGACGTTGTTCAAACATGCTGCAATGTTGGTCAGGCTTCCATAGGATAAGTCGTCAATGCCGGTTACAGTGTATCCTTTGTTAAGCAGTTCTTCGGCGAGGTGGGAGCCAATCATACCGGCAACTCCGGTGATTAATACACTTTTTTTCATTTCTTATATTTTACCTTGCAACAGATTCCTTTCAGATGAACCTTTCGGTCAAAAGTACGGTGGATGTTGTGAAAAGCCATCGTTTATTCTTATTAAAACTCCTGCTGGCCATTCAAGTAGGGTTTTTGGGATACTTTCTTTTCACAGCAATCCATGACGGCCATTACTTCCTGGCCCATGAGGATGAGGTTATTAATTTTTCTTCAGCGAAACTTTTTTCTGAAACAGGCTCACTTCGGGCAGAAGGTTGCATTGCGGAGGACGTGTCACGGATGGGGCAGATGAACTGGTATGGCCCTGGCTATTCCCTTCTGTACGGTTCGTTGCGAAACATGTTTGGTGACCATGTGGTCTTGTTCATCCAGCTTCATGGCGTCTTTGCCTTGATTACCCTTGTGCTCATTTATTTTCTGCCGTCATCCACTGAAAACAGACTTCTGATGGCCAGCGCGATTGTGTTTACGAATGCATTCACCGCATACATTTTTACTTACTTCCCGGAAAGCCTCCATTTCTTGTTGGCCATGATCCTGATTCTGCTCTTGTTGAGGATTCACCAGTCAAAGAATGATGGCCACCGAAGGCTCTATGTAATGGGTTTTATAGTTCTTATCATGGTGTCCATACTTCTCCGGGTCACTTATGTTTTCTGGCTTGCGGCCCTGATCGGGCTTTCCGACAGCAGGCGTAAAGCCTTGAAGATGACAATACTTTTTGCGATCGTATTGATTCTCACCTTGGTCTATATGAAACTATTCACGGCTCCTCCATATGCCGGGGAGATGCAAAAGATTGATCGGCTTTATGAATTTGATGTGTTTGGGTTTGTCTGGAAGACCGTGAAGGCACTGCTGCGAAATAGCTACTACCTTATCATCAGCGGTGCTGCTGGCGTTTATTTTTTGCTCACCCTATTCGGTGTGGGGGCTGTCATTTGGTGGAAAACCAGGGATCGCTTTCTCCTGGCCTCGGTTCTTGTAAGCTTCTTCCTTTTGGGTTCGTTGATGGCGTACTATTCGGCGGGCCCGTGGTACTTTCTGAAACAATCGGCCGTGCTGGTGCCGCTGCTCATCACAGCGCTCATGCGATCTGAAATCGCTGCCAGGTTGAAGTATGGGGTTCTATTTGCGTCAGCAGGTGTTTTTCTCTTTACAGCAAAGGAACTTACACATAACATTGCCGAACACCGCGAAGCGTATGTTAAATTTCAGGAATTTCAGGATTTTCGATCCTCGTTGAATGAGCTCTCGGACCAGATCAAAGGGAGCAAACCCGTAACGGTGTTGTGGTGTTATGATGAGTACGACTTTGGAGGAGCCACAGAGGCCTTGATGCCCTTTTCAACGCGCGAAGGATTTCCAATTCTTTACACCTCCAATGTTTTGAGCGCCGACTCAGTACCCCATGTTAAGTTTCGGTTCCACCACAAACTGATCATTGATTATCTCCTCAGTAGAGAGCCTGTTTCATTTCCTTTCGCAAAGGAAGTTCACACCACACCCTACTATCACTTCTATAAAATCGAGGAAGACTAAGAAAGTTGCTCCGGGGCTGCCTACCTTGCGCCCCGATTAATAAACCATGGCACTTTTAGAAAAGAATCTCTATACCAAACGGTCTTCCTTGCCGGGTGCTGGCAAGGGCCTGTTCACCAAAGTCTTCCTCCCGAAAGGAACACGCATCGTTGAGTACAAAGGCGAGGTATTGACCTGGAAAGAAGTCGAAAAGATGGCCGATGACCGGAATGGGTATGTGTTTTTCTTTACGAACCAGTACGTCATCGATGCCTGGAAGCATAAAGGTTTTGCGCACTTTGCCAATGATGCCAAGGGAATCGTGCGCAAAGAGGGGATCAGAAACAATTCTGAATATGTCACAGCCGGGAGGCGTTGCTACATAGAAGCCATTCGTGACATCCCTGCCTGGTCAGAAATATTTGTTGGGTATGGTGCTGAGTATTGGCAGGTCATCCGATACAACATACGGTTTGAGCAACGGAAGAAGGAGAAAGCTGCCAAGAATGGATCTTCCAAGTCATTACCTCATCGCCACGCTGCCAAGCGGCAAAAGACCCGCTGAAATGCTTGAAGCTGCTTACAAACCGGCTACCCTTTTCGGGAGCACGGTTCAAGCCCCAGTCAGTGAACCTCTAGCCAAAAGCCAATAACTAAAAACTCTACTTTACTTCTTCTCCTTAATAGCCTTTGCCCGTTCAAGGGTCTCATTGGTGAGTGCGCGTACTTTTTTGATGCTCTCCATTTCGGTCTCAAGGTATTCACGTGCAGCCTCCTGGTTGGTGGAGTCGGGCAGGGGGTTGAAATTGTGCATCCAGTCCATCATGGCATTGCTGGTAGAGTCAAGATCTGAAATGGCCCGTTGCAATTCTTCTTTCTTATAAGTCTCCAGGTTTGGTGATTGAGCAAGTTTTTCCAGGAGTTCCAGCTTGAGGGCGTATAGATCTTGCATCTTGGGCATCACTTCATCGTGAATGTCCATGACCTGATCGTACAAAGCCTTGTTTGGGCTCTCACCATCCACGGTTCCTCCGGTTTCGTGTTGGCTGTGGTCGCTGGTCTTTCCGCAAGAAATGAGCAGCAGGAATGAAGCGGCAATCAATAAGTTTTTCATGCTCGATGGATTTTAGACAAAGTTAGTTTTTTCACGGAAGTACCCCAACCCGCCCGACTAACAGTAGTTAGCAGACCTTGATTTTTTCAAATTATTCCCCTTGAAGTTGCGCAAATAAGAATTTTCGTCGTTCTTCGCCTCCGTAGAAACATAGAATGAACAACAAGCGATTTTATTTTTACTTCTATTACTATCAATCCCCCGGGACTGAAAGAGTGGCGCATTGTTGATCTACCGATAAACAAAAGAAACTCAGAAGTCCCGGCAAAGCCGGGATTTTTTTTTGTAACCCTTTTTAATGTGAGTGAGTCCGAAACGAGAGAATGAAAAAGAAAAGACTTCAAGTAGCCATTCAAGGCATTGCCACCAGCTTTCATGAGATGGCGGCGCTCTCTCATTTCAAGGAACCAATCGATACCATCGAGTGCCTGTCTTTTCACGCCCTCTGCGAAACACTCAAGAATGACCGGGCCGACTATGCAGTCATGGCCATTGAAAATTCTATCGCAGGGAGCATCCTGCCAAATTATTTTTTGCTTCAGGAATATCATTTCTCGATCGTGGGTGAACTGTACCTGCCCATCCACATGCACCTGCTGGCGTTGCCAGGGGTGAAAATGAAAGACATCAAAAGCATTGAGTCCCATCCCATGGCCATCCGACAATGTTCAGAATTTCTGCATCGGCTGGTGGGGGTGGAGATCAGGGAGAGCGATGATACGGCCTTGTCCGCAAAACGGATCAAGGATGACAAACGCAAGGATGCTGCAGCCATTGCCAATGAACAGGCAGCGAAAAAATTCGGATTGCAGATCCTCGAGAAACGGATTGAGACCCACAAAAAAAACTTTACCCGCTTCCTGATACTGACAAAAAAGAATGGCAGCGTTTCTGGCAGCAACAAGGCTTCGTTGTCATTTGAAGTTGCCAATGAAGCCGGTAGCCTGGCCAACGTGTTGACTTCATTCAAAGACCACGAAATCAACATGACGAAAATTCAATCCATACCCATCATCGGTAAACCGCGCGAGTATTCCATTCATGTGGATGTGGAGTGGAGGCGAAGAAAAAGTTACGACTCAGCCCTCCACCAGGTGTTGCGACAGACACGCAACCTGAATGTGCTGGGCGAGTACAAGAAATCTGAGATGAAATTTTGACCAGAATGCGAAGACCATGATGATAAAAACGGCAACCAGAATCGCCAATGTCGAGGAGTACTACTTCAGCCGGAAGCTGGCAGAAGTACGGAGCCTGGATACTCCCGAACTCAGGGTAATCAACCTGGGCATCGGCAGTCCGGATCTTGCGCCATCCACCGCCACCGTCGAGGCACTCATCGCCTCAGCACAGAATCCCGCCAACCACGGCTACCAGAATTATAAAGGCATTCCAGCACTCCGTCAAGCCATCGCCTCCTTCTATAATAAGGTTTATAACGTTTCATTGGACGCGGAGTCGATGATCCTTCCGCTCATGGGCTCAAAAGAAGGCATCATGCACATTGCCATGGCCTTTGTGAACGAAGGAGATGAGGTACTGATTCCGAATCCTGGTTATCCTACCTATGCTTCCGTGGCAAAACTGGTAGGTGCCAAAATTCGCACGTATGAAATGAAAGAATCGCTCGGTTGGGGCATAGACATGGAGTCCCTCCGGCAGCAAGATCTTTCAAAAGTGAAAATCATGTGGGTGAATTTCCCGCACATGCCTACCGGACGGGTTGCTTCTCGGCATGAAATGAAAGCATTGGTAGACCTGGCGAGGAAGCACCAATTCCTGATCGTCAACGACAATCCTTACAGCCTCATTCTCAACAAGGCACCCCTTAGCATCCTCTCCATCGAAGGTGCGGAGGACGTTGCCCTGGAGTTGAACTCCCTGAGCAAGTCACACAACATGGCAGGCTGGAGGGTGGGGTGGGTGGCCGGTAAGAAAGAATATGTTGACGCTGTTTTGCGCGTGAAGAGCAACATGGATTCAGGCATGTTTCTGGGATTGCAACATGCTGCCATTGAAGCCTTGAAAAATGATCAGCATTGGTTCGATGAGCTGAACATTGTCTATCGTGGTCGCAGCGTGGTGGCGAAGCAAATTCTTGCGGAGCTGGGATGCACATACGCGGAAGAACAATCCGGATTGTTTGTCTGGGCCAAAGCCCCGCATGCCATGGCAGACGTTGAGAAATGGATCGATGAAATTTTATACGGCACAAAAGTATTCATCACACCGGGATTCATTTTTGGAGAAGCGGGCAGGCGACACGTTCGCGTTTCCCTTTGTGCTTCAATTGAAAAAATGGAAGAAGCCCTGGCGCGCATAAGAAACTGGAAGCACGTCAACGGGAAGTCTCATTCAGGTACGAAAGCAAAGGCAGTCATATGAAAGTAACAATCGTTGGGCTGGGGTTAATCGGTGGCTGTATGGCAATCGACTTGCGCAAACAAGGTCTGGCCGATCGCCTGGTTGGAGTTGACCTCAACGAAGCGCATGGGAAAAGGGCTGTCGAACTGGGGCTGGTGGATGTCATCGAGCCCGAAGACAAAGCCCTTTCGGAAGCAGACGTGGTGATCCTTGCCATTCCGGTAAACACCATGAATGCGCTCTTACCCCAGGTGTTGGATGTTGTCAAAAAAGGAGCGGTGGTGATCGATACAGGGTCGACAAAATCGATGATCTGCCGTTCGGTGAGTCAGCATGTCAACCGTTCGCAGTTTGTGGCTGCCCACCCGATCGCAGGTACAGAAAACTCAGGACCCGACGCAGCTTTCTCCGGGATGTTCAAGGGAATGACCAATATTATCTGTGAGCGGGAGAAGTCATCGGCTCAATCGCTGGAGGTAGCTGAACGATTATTTTCATCCTTAGGCATGAAAACCATCTTCATGGATCCGGACGAGCACGACAAGCATGTTGCATACGTTTCTCATCTTTCGCACGTAAGTGCCTTTCTTCTGGGGCAAACTGTGCTGGACATTGAAAAAGATGAAAAAAATATTTTCAATCTCGCGGGAAGCGGTTTAGCCTCTACGGTCCGATTGGCTAAGAGTTCTCCAGACATGTGGGCCCCGATCTTTGAGCAAAACGCGGAATACCTGGGCCAGGCATTGGCAGAATACATCATGCACCTTCAGCGGTTTCATTATCAATTGATGAAACGAAACACAAAGGAGCTGTACCGTGTTATGAAGGAGGCCAACAAAATCCGAAAAGTACTGGACGGCATGAACCCGGCTCCTTCAGGTGAACCATTGAAAACTACCCAACCATCCTAAGAAAATAATCTAATTCATACTTTATGCAATTCGAATCAATTACCTCAGCGCTCAACATCACCAAGCCCCTGATCATCAGTGGACCTTGTAGTGCCGAAACGGAAAGCCAGATGATCGCCACCGCCAAACAACTGGCGGCCACCAAGAAAGTTCATGTACTGCGCGCTGGCATCTGGAAGCCGCGCACACGACCGGGGCAATTTGAAGGCGCCGGTGCCGAAGGCCTGAAGTGGCTGGTCATGGCCAAACAAGAGATCGGGTTGCCCATCACCACTGAAGTGGCCACGGCGGCACACGTTGAAGCCTGCCTGAAAGCGGGCGTGGATATTCTTTGGATCGGTGCGCGCACAACCGTTAATCCATTTTCCGTTCAGGAAATTGCCGATGCCTTGAAAGGGGTAGACATACCGGTCATGGTCAAGAATCCCGTAAACCCCGATATCGAATTGTGGGTAGGCGCTTTTGAAAGATTGAACCGTGCCGGAATAAATAAAATGTCAGCCATTCACCGTGGCTTCTCTTCATTTGAGAAAGGCCCCTTCCGCAATGCGCCGATGTGGGACCTGGCCATCGAACTAAAAACCCGGATACCTGGCATTGAAATGATTTGTGACCCCAGCCACATTGCTGGAAACCGGGAGCTTATAGCCATGGTAAGCCAGAAGGCCCTCGACCTGGACATGGCCGGCCTGATGATCGAAAGCCACCTGAACCCGGATGCAGCCTGGAGTGACGCCAAACAACAGGTGACACCCGCCGTGTTGGCCAAGATTGTTGAAGGCCTCGTTGTGCGCACGGTGTCATCAGACAACAAAACGTTCAAAGACACCCTTGGCTTACTCCGCGAGCAGATTGACCAGATCGATGACGAGATCATGCAGAAGATGGCGAGTCGCATGAAGATTTCAGAGAAAATCGGACAATACAAGAAAGAAAACAACGTCACAATCCTGCAGGTGAACCGGTGGGAAGAAATTGTGCAAACCCGGGCTGCCCTGGGCAAGGCCATGGGACTCGACGAAGGTTTTACCCGTGACCTGCTGCGGTTGGTGCACCATGAATCCATCCAGGTACAGACGAAAGTGATGAATAAGATTGAAGTGAAGGTCTAAGCACTGTCCAATACTTTTTGCAGGCATTGCCTGTTGTCCCATGGTTGTATTTCAATCAAATACAATTGTGGGATTCTTTTTTGTTGGTCCTCAAATTCTCACGAACTTCCTGCGCTTTTGAATCTTCAAAATCCTCAAATTGGCTGGTTTATGAACAACACTCCATGGAAAAAAATTGGCTTAGGATTTCTTGGCGTGGTCGCCGTTGCAGCGGGCGTTCTTTATTTCAATCAGGCCAAGAGCCACGCCACAGAAACACGTGCTGTCAATCCCGCATTTGGCGAATACATCTCATCATACACCTCGGGTGTGGTCAATTCGGGTTCTTCCATTCGCATCATATTGGCAAATGAGGTTGTCGATTCTGCATCCCTTGGAGAAACTTCTGTCAAACTGTTTGATTTCAATCCATCACTAAAAGGTACGACCGTGTGGCTTGACCGGCATACGGTGGAGTTCCGGCCCGCAGCACGACTTGGTTCAGGGCAGGTGTACGAAGCTGAATTCTCCTTGGCACGGTTAAAGGAAGTACCCAAGAACCTCAGCACGTTTGAATTTTCATTTCAAGTGATACCCCAAAATTTTGAATTGACTGTAGACAATATCAAACCCTATATCAAAACAGAATTACAGCGGCAAAAAATTGAAGGCGTATTGTTGACCGCCGACTTTGCTGAGAATGAAGCAATCGAAAAGACGCTCAATGCTCAGCAGGATGGTAAAGTGTTGGCGGTACACTGGGTGCATACGGGAGAAGGACGAACTCACTCGTTTACAATTGAAGACGTGGCTCGCAAGGATCAACCCAGCGCTGTTACCCTCGCGGTAACGGGATCAGGCCTTGGCATCGATCAAACGGACAAAAGGGAAGTCGAAATTCCGGCACTCGGAGATTTTAAGGTGATGAACGTGAAAGTGGAGCAGAGCACCAACCAACACGTGGTGCTCCAATTCTCCGATCCGCTGAATGAGAAACAAAACCTTGCCGGTCTCATATCCATTGCCGATGTCCCCTCGGTGGATTTTGAAATAAAAGACAACGAGATCCACATTCTTCCTTCTGTCCGCCAGACAGGATCGAAGACGTTGACCATAGAACCGGGAATTCGCAACGTGTTGAACTACCGGATGGCCGAAGGAAGGTCCGTGGAGGTCATGTTTGAACAGGTGGCACCTTCGGTTCGGTTTGTGGGGAAAGGAAACATCCTGCCCTCGACCGATGGTCTGATTCTTCCTTTTGAAGCAGTGAACCTGAAAGCAGTGGACATTCAGATCATCAAAATTTTTGAGAAAAATGTACTTCAATTTTTACAGGTGAATGATTTTGATGGCAACTCGGAATTGCGCCGGGTGGGCAAGCCTCTTTTGAAGAAAATGCTGTCTTTGGAAAATTCCGGTGTCACTGACCTGGGCAAATGGAACCGTTATACACTGGACCTTTCTCAATATATCAATACGGAGCCGGGTGCCATCTATCAAATCCGGATTGGAATCAAAAAGGCTTATTCTGTTTACGCTTGCGTTGAAGAAGGCGAAGGAACGAATGATACCCGTTCGGCTTTGGAGGAGGATTGGGAACAACCCGAAAACGAGGAAAGCGCCTGGGATTCATACGATGAATATGAGTACGGTCAGGACTACGACTGGGAGCAGCGTGACAATCCGTGCCATGTTTCTTACTACACGAACAGAAATATTTCACGAAACGTCATTGCATCTGACCTTGGCATCCTGGCCAAGCGCGGAGGCGATGGCAATACTGTGGTGTTTATCAACGACTTGAAAACGACCCAACCTCAGAGCGGCGTCCAGGTAGAACTTTATGATTTTCAACAACAGTTGTTGGGCACTGCCAGCACGGGCACGGATGGAAAGGCTACCATCTCCTCGAAGCAAACGCCATTCGCATTGATGGCCAGGAACGGAGCGCAGCGCGGTTATCTGAAGCTCATGGACGGCGAATCACTTTCGCTTAGCAATTTCGATGTCGGCGGAGAGCAGGTGGATAAAGGATTGAAAGGCCTTATATATGGTGAACGTGGCGTGTGGCGTCCCGGCGATTCATTGTACCTCACTTTCTTGCTGGAGGATAAATTAAAACTTCTGCCACCGACACACCCGGTGGTGATGGAGTTACAGAATCCGCAAGGCCAGGTTGCCCAGCGATTGGTGAGATCATCATCCGAGAATGGATTTTACCGGTTTGCGACCGCCACATCTCCGGATGCTCCCACCGGTAACTGGACGGCCCGCGTGAAAGTAGGTGGCGTGCAGTTCACCCAGACCGTAAAGATTGAGACCATCAAACCAAACCGACTCAAGATTAAACTGGACTTCGGGAAGGAAAAAATAACAGCTGGAGACAATAATATTTCGGGCACTTTGCATGTCAATTGGCTCGCCGGATCTCCGGGTAGAAATTTAAAGGCCGAGTTTGAAGTACTGCTGACCCGGGCACAGACAAGATTTGATAAATATCCTGAATATACTTTTGATGACCCGGCCAAAGATGTTGCCACTGAAGCAAAGAAAATTTTTGAGGGTTATACGGATGATGATGGCAATGCAACCATCAACACATCGCTGGAGGTAAGTGGTGAGCCTTCGGGCGTGCTCAATGCCATTTTCCGTGGAAAAGTATTTGAAGAAAGCGGCAACTTCAGTATTGACCGCTTTAGTCTTCCATTTTATCCATACACATCCTATACAGGGATTCGGTTGCCGCAAGGTGACAAAGCCCGCGGCATGCTGCTCACGGATACCACCCACCGCGTTGATGTGGTAACACTCGATGCCGATGGCAAAGGGGTTTCACATGATAACATCGAGATGACCATTTCCAAACTGGAATGGCGCTGGTGGTGGGATAACTCAGAAGACAATGCGAACTTCATGACCGGTACGAACTCGGTACCCATCGCTTCAGGACGTATCAGAACCACCGATGGGAAAGGGTCCTGGAATTTTAAGATCAAATATCCTGAATGGGGCCGCTATCTGATCAGGGCCACGGATCCAGTGTCTGGGCACAGTACTGCCAAAGTCGTCTACATCGATTGGCCAGGATGGGCGGGACGGGCCAAAAATGAATCGCAGGGTGCTGCCATGCTTTCATTTTCCTCTGATAAGCCAGGCTATAACATTGGTGAAAAGGCAAACATCGTCATCCCCGGAAGTGATCAGGGTCGTGCCCTCATCAGCATTGAAAGTGGCAGCCGTGTGATCGACACGTATTGGTTAGAGACGAAAAAGGGCGATAACCGTTTCAGTTTTGATGTAAAACCAGAAATGACTCCAAACGTTTTTGTCAGCGTTACCCTGTTGCAACCGCATTCACAAACACTGAATGATCTGCCCATCCGAATGTATGGCGTGATCCCCGTTACAGTGGAGGATCCTCAAACGCATTTGAATCCTGTCATTTCGATGCCGGATGTATTGGAACCTGGACAGGAAGTAGTCATTAAAGTATCCGAACAATCAAAACGAAAAATGACCTACACCCTGGCGATGGTGGACGAAGGATTGCTGGACATCACCCGATTCAACACCCCGGATGCGTGGAGCCGTTTTTATGCGCGCGAGGCATTGGGAGTTAAAACCTGGGACGTATTCGATGCGGTCATGGGTGCCTTTGGTGGAAAGATCGAAAGGCTCTTGGCAATTGGCGGTGACATGATGGCCACCAGCAAGGAAGACGATGCTAAAGCAAATCGCTTCAAGCCTGTGGTGAAATTCCTGGGCCCCTTTACATTGGATGGGGGAAGCAATGAGCATCGATTTATCATGCCTCAATACATTGGTTCCGTCAAGACAATGATTGTTGCTGGTTATGATGGTGCTTATGGGAAAGCTGACAAAGCAACACCCGTGAGAAAACCCCTTATGGTACTGGCAACATTGCCCCGGGTACTGGGACCCGAGGAAGTTCTCAAGCTTCCCGTCACCTTGTTTGCGATGGAGAAAAATATCAGAAGTGTAAAAATTGATATAAAGGTTTCAGGACCCCTTTCATTGTCCGGGGATGACTCGCGGACGGTGGTGATGGAAAAAGAAGACCTCACCACGGACTTCGATCTTTCAGTCAAAAGCGAAACAGGCATCGCGAGGATTGAAGTAACTGCCTCCTCGGGCAACTATAAGGCAACCGATGTTATTGAGATAGAAATACGGAATCCAAACCCGCTCGTAACCAAGGTGACAGAAATTTTGCTGGAGCCAGGTAAGAATTGGAACGGAACAGTTGCTGCCATTGGTGTGAACGGAACCAACACAGGCATGTTGGAAGTTTCGAGTCTGCCGCCCATCGATCTGGGGTCCCGCCTTCGTTATCTGATGCAATATCCTTACGGCTGCATTGAACAAACGACATCCGCTGTATTTCCACAACTCTACCTCGATCAGGTCAAGGCACTCAGTGAAGATGAGAAGGCCACCACCCAACGGAACGTGCGGGCGGGGATCGAACGATTAAAATTGTTTGTAACACGTGAAGGAGGATTTGCTTACTGGCCTGGAAATCAAGACTCGGAAAGTTGGGGCTCCACGTATGCGGGTCACTTCTTGCTGGAGGCGGAAGCAAAAGGATATTTCGTGCCCAATGACATGATCAAGCGGTGGAAAAAATATCAGCGAAGCAAATCTGTAGAGTGGCGCAAGAACAAGGAGTATCAAAGCAGTGAATTGATACAAGCCTATCGCCTCTATACCCTGGCGCTCGGAGGCGATGCAGACCTGGCATCGATGAATCGTTTGCGCGAAATGGGAAACCTTCCCGTTGTCTCTGCCTGGATGCTGGCTGCTGCTTATGCCAAGGCCGGGCAGCCGGAAGCAGCAAAATCTTTGATTGCCAACCTCCCCGCGACAGTAAAGCCTTATCAGGAAATGTCCTATTCCTACGGTTCCGATGTACGTGACAAAGCCATTATCCTTGAAACGATGCTACTCCTCAATGACCGCACCCGGGGTTTTGAACTGGTGAAAGATATTTCCGCATCGTTGAGTAATTCAAATTCCTGGATGAGTACACAATCAGTGGCCTGGTGCCTGAAAGCAGTCGGCATGTTTGCCGGCGGTGAAAAGCGGGGGCCCCTCAAGTTCAATTACACGATTAACGGAAAGACTTCTTCTGCAAGTACTGATTTGCCATTGGCGCAAGTATTGTTGCCAATCGAGGGTGTGAAGCCCGGATCCCTGAAAGTTGAAAGTCAAAGTCAGGGCACCCTGTTTGCGCGAATTATCACGGCGGGCGTGCCTGCCCGCGGCGCAGAAGAAGAAGCGAGCAATAATTTGAACCTGTCAGTTACCTATGCAGATACCGATGGCAACCGCATTGATCCGTCGCAACTCGAACAAGGCAAGGAGTTTATTGCTGCGGTCACCATATCCAATCAGGGACTCCGGGGGGCGTATCAGAACCTTGCCCTCAACCAGATTTTTCCTTCAGGCTGGGAGATCAACAACCTGCGACTGGATGAAGCCGAAGACCGACTAAAAAGTGATAAGGCAACGTATCAGGATATTCGCGATGACCGTGTCTATACTTACTTTGATCTTGGCGCCGGCCAACGAAAGACATTTAAAGTCATGCTCACCGCCAGCTATGCGGGCAGTTATTATCTTCCTGCCATGAGCTGCGAGGCTATGTATGACCACAGTGTTTACGCAAGAACCAAAGGACAAGTAGTAGCGGTGGTAAAATGGTTGACACAATAGCGGGCAATTGCCTTTTCCGCACAAAGACAGCCTGATGGTTGGTGAGGCATTTTTTGTCTTGCTCAAAATCCGTGGTAATCCGCGCAATCTGTGGCTAAAAAAAACTCGCCCCCATCGCAAACAATTTCTTCATAAATTTGTCTTCTTACTTGGACAAAATGACCACCGCAACGCCTGATTTCCGCTTTTCTACCGGCCCAGAACCTCACCGCGGACGGACCCGTGAAATAATGATCAAACACCCTCATGTCAAGGACCTCATGGGGAAAAACCCTGCCACCATCCTCGCCATTTTAGCGCTTGTGGGTGGGATGATTGGAGGAGCATACCTTGTGCGCGATTCCTCCTGGTGGATTGTCCTGGCGGCCGCCTACTTCGGAGGTGCCTTTGCCAACCATGCGTTGTTTGTCATGATCCATGAATGCACCCACCACCTCTTGTTCAAAAAGAAATCATTGAACCTCGCCGCGGCGATCCTGGCCAACTTACCCCATACATTGCCGAGTGCTATTTCCTTTGTTCGCTATCACATTAAGCACCACTCTTTTCAAGGTGTTCATGAGTTGGACGGAGATCTTCCCGATTATTGGGAAGCCAAATTGATTAACAACTCTTTCTTTGGTAAGGCATTTTGGTTGCTGATTTTCCCCGTCTTTCAGGCAATTCGTGTCGCCCGGTTGAAAGAGATCAAACCCGTGGATGGCTGGATCGTTGCCAATTGGATCGTACAGATTGCTTTTAATGTGGCCATCTGGATGTTCTTCGGCCCCAAGGCATTTGCTTTTTTATTGTTGAGCTTCTTTTTTTCTGTTGGCTTACATCCGCTGGGAGCCCGTTGGATCCAGGAGCATTACCTCACCCTGGATGAAAAACAGGAAACCTACAGCTACTACGGTCCGCTCAATGCTGTAGCGTTCAATGTTGGATATCACAATGAGCACCACGATTTCCCTTCGATACCCTGGAACAAGTTGCCTGACTTGAAGAAGGAGGCTCCTGAATATTACGATTCATTGAAGTCGCATAACTCCTGGACAACACTTTTTTTCAGATTCCTTTTCGATAAGAATATTTCACTGTACATGCGCATCCTCCGCAAAGAACGCGGGAAGGTAGCACTCACTGATGAGTCCAGGCCGGATGCTGAACTGGTGATGGAAGCATCGCATAAGAGTTGAGTTTTCATCGGATTAACATGAGAAGATCATTTGCATTGCTCCTGCTTTGTGGTCTCGCAAATTTAGCGACAGCCCAAACACCTTCGCGTGAAGAACAATTTATTCTTGATCTCTCGAAGAAAAAATTTGATTGGATCATTAACAAGCAATACGACTCACTGATAAAACTCATGGATGATCGTATACAATTTGTTCATTCCAACGGTTGGATTCAAAGCAAGAAGGATGTGCTCGATGATCTGCATTCGGGCAAACTGAACTATCAAAAAATAACGATCAGAGAAGCTTCGGCGCGGTTGTACAACTCATCGGCGATTGTCCTTGGACTTGGCGCATTTGAGGGTATCAATGGCGACAAACCATTCTCATTAGAGCTTCGCTACACAGAAGTATATATCAAGACAGGGAATCAGTGGAAGCTGGCCTCGCGCCATGCCAACCGGATGCCATGAAACTCCTTCCTTCCTGGAAAAGGCTCTCACTCTTTCTCTCAGGATTGGTGTTTTGCTTGCTTTATTTTTTTTCCCTTCCAGAGAATTTATTTCATGACCCCAGCAGCACTGTACTGGAAGATCATGCCGGACAATTGCTGTCAGCCTCCATTGCTGCTGACGGGCAATGGCGGTTTCCCCAATCGGAGGCAGTAAACAAAAAGTTTGCGATCGCCATCACAGCCTTTGAGGACAAGCGTTTTTGGTTTCATCCTGGCGTTGATGTTCTTGCCCTGGCACGGGCATTTAAACAGAATATCCTTGCGGGGGATGTTGTGAGCGGCGGGAGCACCCTCACCATGCAAACCATCCGCTTATCGCGAAAGAATCCACCGCGGACTATTTTTCAAAAATTGATTGAAGTGATCCTCGCAACGCGCCTGGAACTTCGTGCTTCGAAAGATGAAATCCTGACCCTGTATACTTCCCATGCGCCCTTCGGTGGAAATGTCGTTGGTATTGAAGCCGCTTGTTGGCGTTACTTTGGCAGGAGTTCACTTGAATTATCCTGGGGAGAAGCCGCCCTGCTGGCTGTACTGCCCAACAATCCTTCTTTGATTCACCTGGCCAGAAACCGTGACCGGCTCAGGGAAAAAAGAAACCGTCTGCTTGAAAAACTTTTTAAACAAGGGGAATTTGATGAGCTCAGTTTCCAACTGGCTGTGGCGGAACCTGTTCCTGAGAAACCCCGGCCCATACCTCGGTATGCCACGCATTTGTTGGATCGCCTGGCGCAAGAAGGCCATGGCCAACAGATCATAAAATCCTCTATCGATCATTCGTTGCAACTGCGGGTGGAGCAGGCCGTTGACGATCACTATGAGAGGATCAAGGCCAATCAGATTTTTAATGCTGCGGCGCTTGTTCTGGATGTGAGAACGGGTCAGGCACTCGCTTATGTGGGCAATACCCAATGCGGAAGTGATCATCAGGACAGGGTGGATATCATTCGTTCACTCCGCAGTACTGGCAGTATTCTCAAACCGTTTTTATATGCCGCCCTCCTGGATGAAGGAAAAATCCTGCCCACCACCTTGATACCTGATGTCCCTACCCTCATCAGCGGGTTTGCTCCTAAAAATTTTTCGAAGCAATACGATGGCGCCGTCTCAGCAGACCAGGCATTGATCCGCTCTTTGAATATACCGACCGTTTATGAGTTAAGAGATTATAGATATGAAAAATTCTATGGCCTTCTTCAGGCCTTCGGCATGACCACGCTCACCCAACCGGCAGATCATTATGGTTTGTCCCTTGTACTTGGCGGTGCTGAAGGTACCCTTTGGGATATTACGGGGATGTATGCTTCCGCGGCACGGGTGCTCACCAATTATTTCGAACGGGCAGGCAAGAGCAGATATGACAAGCGCGATATTCATTCACCTGTATTCACGAGCGAGGTTGCCGACGTGCCGGTCGAACTGGAATCTAGTTCTATATGTAACGCAGCCTCGCTTTGGGTAACCTTTGAAACACTGAAAGAACTCTACCGACCCGGTGAAGAAACCGGATGGAGACATTTCAATAACTCAAGGTCAATCGCCTGGAAGACGGGAACCAGTTTTGGGTTTCGGGATGGGTGGGCCATCGGCGTGACTCCTTCGTATGCTGTGGGGGTCTGGGTAGGAAATGCGGATGGCGAAGGACGTCCGGGTCTTACGGGCACTGAAGCAGCCGCACCCTTATTGTTTGATATTTTTTCACTTCTCCCAGGCAATGCATGGTTTCAAAAACCAATATCTGAGTTGCAAAAGATTGCCGTATGCTCGATGAGCGGGCACCGCGCATCAAGCCTGTGTCAGCCCGTGGATACCCTTGATGTTCCGGTGGCAGGATTGTCAACTTCCGTTTGTGCGAATCATCAATTGGTACACCTGTCGCGCAATGGAAATTATCGGGT
>JAYVEZ010000132.1:0-9076 GCA_043773645.1 Cytophagales bacterium | reverse complement strand
GTCATTAGTGTTCAGGGAGTTGAAATTGTGCAAGCCTATGATGGCAAAGATGCCTGGGCCATCAACCCCTTGGGTGGTGGAAAAGAACCACAACTCATCCCCGCGGAAGATGCCAAGCAGATGACGGAGGAAGAGTTTGAAAGTGAATTCATCGACTATGGCGCAAAGGGCCATGTGGTGAACTATCAGGGAATCGAAGAGATTGATGGTGTCAAGTGTTATAAACTCGAGCTGGTAAAAAATAAGAATAATGACAAGGAGGATGTGACTGAAATCTATTTCTTCGATGCCGAAAATTTTGTGCCCATTTCAACCAAGAGCTATGCACGCTCGGGACAGATGAAAGGTCAGGAAATTCAGACCTACTTAAGTGACTACCAGGATGTGAATGGCCTTATGATAGCATTCTTTACGGAAGCAAAAGTGGGCGGACAAACCGTTCAAAAACTTACGATGGAGAAAGTCTCTTTCAATGATGCGATGGATGACAGCATCTTTGCCTTTCCCAAGAAATAGATCTTGATAATTATTAAAGAGACTGCCCAAGCAGTCTCTTTTTCATTTTAACCCATCGATATGAAAAAAACATTACTCTTCATCCTTGCCTGTGCCGGCCTTGTTCAGGTGACAACCGCACAGACAGAAATGTCCGGCAAAGCACTTTTGGGCGGCCTTCGCGCCCGGCACATTGGCCCCGCGACCATGAGTGGTCGCATTGCGGATATAGAAGTTGTTAACCGCAAACCTACCATCATTTACGTTGGCGCTGGCGGTGGTGGTGTTTGGAAATCTGTCAGCGCTGGCGCCAGCTTCAGACCCATTTTTGACGACTACACGATGTCGATCGGTAAAATAACGTTGGATCAAAACCATCCCGACACTGTGTGGGTGGGCACCGGTGAACCCTGGGTGCGCAACAGCGTAGGCGTAGGCACCGGATTGTACAAGTCAGTTAACGGCGGTACTTCCTGGGAATTCATGGGATTGAAAGATTCTGAACACATCAGCGACATCATCATCCATCCAAAAAATGGCAACGTGGTATATGTTGCTGCTCAGGGTCACCTTTGGAATGCCAATGCGGAACGTGGCGTGTTCAAAACCACTGATGGTGGAAAAACCTGGGCCAAAATTTTATACATCGACGAAAATACCGGCTGTGCCGATTTGGAAATAGATCCAAAAAACCCGGAAGTGCTCTATGCTGCCATGTGGAGTCATCGGAGATATCCTGACTTTTTTGATTCTGGATTCACCGGGAACAGCGGGCTTTACAAAAGTACCGACGGGGGAGCCACCTGGAATAAAATTCATAACGGACTACCCAAAACCACCCTGGGACGAATTGGAATTGCCGCCGCACCTTCAAAGGCAAATGTTCTTTACGCGAGCGTGGAGGCCAAAGATATCAAGGGCATGTACAAATCCGTGGATGCTGGCGCCAACTGGAAATTGGTGAATAGCGATTTTAACAATGGCGTACGTCCATTCTATTTTTCACGCTTGACCATAGATCCAACATACGACAGCATTCTTGTTAAATGTGCATTCACTCCCATCATCAGTACCGATGGCGGAAAAAAATTCAGGCCCATTCAAAGTGTGCACTCTGATGTGCATGCCGCCTGGATTGATCCACACAACTCTAACCATATTTTGCTCGGCACGGACGGCGGTGTGTATGAATCGCTGGACCAAGGCTATACATTTAAAATGTGGATGAACCTGCCTGTGGGTCAATTCTATCATGTCGCGGTGGATAATGAAACTCCGTACAATCTATACGGGGGCTTGCAAGACAATGGTTCCTGGTTCGGTCCCTCTCAGAAGCCAGGAGGCATTACCAACAAAGACTGGGATGTCACTTATGGCGGCGACGGCTTTTGGTCATCACCACATCCTACAGACAATGATGTCGTCTATGCAGAATATCAGGGCGGCCACATGGGCCGCTACAATAAAAAGACAGGGATTGCGAAAGACATTAAGCCTTATCCGGATAAAAACGGACCCAAACTTCGGTTCAATTGGAATACACCAATCATTCAAAGTCCCAATAAACCCGACCGAATCTATGCTGGCTCACAATTCCTGTTCATGTCTGAGGACCGCGGTGACACCTGGAAAAGAATTTCTCCTGACCTCACCAGCAATGATCCCAAGCGTCAGCGGCAAAGTCTTACGGGGGGCTTGTCCATCGATAACTCCTCTGCAGAAAATAATACAACCATCTACTATGCGTCCGAATCTCGGAAGGACGAAAAGGTTGTGTGGGCCGGTACGGATGATGGCTTCCTACAGATTACTGAAAATCAGGGTGGAACCTGGACCAATGTCACAAAGAATATAATTGGCTTGCCAGCCGGCAACTGGTGCTCCTCAATTGACGCGAGTCACTTTGATCGCAATACCGCATATGTGTCATTTGACAACCACCGCAACGGTGACATGACGCCCTACATTTATAAGACCACTGACCTCGGAAAAACCTGGACTTCAATTGTTACTCCCGATGTTGAGGGGCACGTTTGGGTGATTCGCGAAGACCGTGTCAATCCCGCCTTGCTCTACGCAGGTACTGAATTTGGTTTGTACATCACTGTGGATGGCGGCAAGAAGTGGTCACGCTTTGAAAACAATGTGCCGAAGGTTGCTGTACATGACATTGCGATTCATCCAAAAGAAGACGCCATTGTGCTGGCTACCCACGGAAGGGCCCTTATGATCATCGATGACATTTCACCTTTGCGTCAATTGACTCCGGAGGTAATGGCCAAGCCCATTCACTTCTTTGAAACCCGGCCTACGGTATTGAACGATCCCGGAGCCGGAGGAAACTGGTTCGGCGGTGATGGTAATTACTCAGGAGAAAATCCCAGTGCGGTAGCCAAGATCGTTTACTTCATGAGCAAGCGGCATACATTTGGAAAGATGGCCATTGAAGTGTACGATCAGAAGGATCAATTGATACGGGAATTGCCCGCCGGCAAAAGCGCTGGCATCAATGTCGTGGAGATGACCGCCACCCTGGAGAAACCAAAAGCAGCACCTTCCGAAAATCCGCAGGCATTGTTCGGTTCTCTCTTTGGACCCAATCTTCCTGCCGGAACCTATAAAGTAAAAGTGATCAAAGGCAAAGAGGAATACCTGACCAGTTTCACCTTGAAATATCCAGACCAATCGCCCTACACGGCTGCGGACAGAAAATCACAACAGGAGACAACAATGAGGTTGTACAAACAAACAGAGCACCTCGCTTACCTCTATGCTGCCCAGGATGGAATGGCGAAGCAGGCAAAAGTCGTGGTGGAGAAAAATCCGAAGATGGGCAAACTTGTCAATCCTTTTATCAAGGAAGTAGAAGATCAAAACGCTACATTGGTTTTCCGCGGTGGCGACTTCTATATCAACACCGAAGAGAAACTGGCGGAGCAGATCTCTGAATTGTATGGTCAGATCAGCAGTTACCCGGGCAAACCAGGGGCTGCCCAAGTCGATCGTGTAGTCAGTCTTGATGACGAGTTGAAAAAAGCCGATGTGAAATTTGATCAACTCAAGAATGACAAACTGAAGAAGATCAATTCTACCCTTACAGCTGATAAGTTATTTGAGCCTATCAAAGTACTCACCGAAGAAGAATTCAAGAAAGGGGAGACCAGCGGTGGCGCCATCAAACAAAAACAGCCTTTTAATTGGAACTTGCTTCCATTGAGCTGGCAATAAAAATATGCATTGAAAACCCCGGTCCACAACCGGGGTTTTTTATTTTACCAGCCCTGACAGACTACTTACTCTTTAAATCCAAATCTGTGTGGAACTGGCGCCCGCTAGGATTCTGCTGATCATCCGATTGAGCATAGAAAAATGTAACTCCACAAAGGATCACAATAACGAAACCACAGTTGACGAAGCATAAAAAGATGAGTTGATGGAATTTAATCCATCAAAACAGCCTTCCTCGCAAAACTAAAATGTGATGATGCGGACATGGTGTTGATGAATGGAAATTTGATCGCGATTCTGACCCGCTATGACTTCCCAAAATACTTGTGAAAAGCAACAATGGTCTCAATGCCAATCAGAAAGTTTTTGATTCCATAGTGCTCATTGGGAGAATGGAGCGCATCGGTATCCAAACCAAAACCCATCAATACGGTATCCAGGCCCAGTTCTTTTTTGAACAGGGCGACAATTGGAATGCTGCCCCCATCGCGTGTTGGAATCGGTGACTTTCCCCACACCTCCTGGAAGGCCTGACTGGCTGCCTTGAATGCCTTGGAATCAGTTGGCGTAACAGCCGGTTCGCCGCCATGGTGCGCAATCACTTTTACTTTCACCGACTTCGGAGCAAGGGAAATAAAATGCTTTGTAAAGAGTTCAGTAATTTCAGCAGGATCCTGGTTTGGCACCAACCGCATTGAAATTTTGGCGTGTGCCTTTGCAGGCAAAACGGTTTTTGCCCCCTCTCCGGTATAACCTCCCCATATTCCGTTCACATCGAGGGTGGGTCGGATGCCGGTGCGCTCCAGGGTGGTATATCCTTTCTCACCGGATATTTCAACAATGCCTAATTCCTTTTTGTATTCATCCAGGTCAAACGGCGCCTCGTTGAGTGTCTTTCTTTCGGCCGGTGTGAGTTCCGCCACCTTATCATAAAAGCCAGGAATAGTTACACGACCTTGCTCGTCATGCATGGAAGCGATCATTTTGCTTAACACGTTTGCCGGATTGGCCACAGCACCTCCATAAACACCCGAATGCAAGTCACGGTTGGGTCCGGTAACCTCCACCTCCATGTAACTGAGCCCTCGCAATCCCGCCGTGATGGAAGGCTGGTCCAATGAAATCAATGACGTATCAGAAATCAAAATCACATCGGCCTTGAGTTTGCTCTTGTTCTCTTTCACAAAGGTTCCCAGGTTATCCGAGCCAACCTCTTCCTCACCTTCGATCATGAACTTGACATTGCAGCTCATTAGATTATGTTTCATCAGGATCTCGAACGCCTTGATGTGCATGTACACTTGCCCCTTGTCATCGCATGCACCGCGAGCATAGATCTTGCCATCGCGAACAGTGGGTTCAAAAGGAGGTGAGTTCCAGAGATTCAATGGATCGGGTGGCTGAACATCATAGTGCCCATAGACCAGAACCGTTGGTTTATTGGGGTCTATCATTTTCTCTCCATAGACTATTGGATGCCCCTTGGTTTCCATCAATGCAACATTTTCGGCACCTGCTTCTCTCAATTTCTGCATGACGTATTCAGCGGCCTTGCGCACATCACCTTTATGTGTGCTGTCGGCACTGACTGAGGGTATGCGAAGGAGTTCAAATAATTCTTTCAGGAAGCGATCCTGATTGGCCTGGATGTATTCGTGAATCATATTGAAAGGTGGTAGGACACCCAAAACTACTTTAGTTCCTGACTACTTCAAAAAACGCACTGTCACTGGCAAAGGCCGAAAAGATGCCAAATGCATTGTGAATGTTGGAGGGCGGTGCATTCAAATCCCTGGAGTCCTGCGTTTGGTTCTCAAAGAGATCTGCGTATTCTTTGTTAACCCGGTAAACTTTGATGCGGTATCGGCCATACGTCTCCAGGCTTAATCCCACAACATCGTAAGTGTCAATACGGCTGGGTGCAGAAACAAATCGAAACGTGCGCAACAAGTTGATGACCCCCGTCGGAAAATTCTTTGGATAAATCGGATCAAACGCATCAAGACTTTCGATCGCGAGGAAGTGAAGTTG
This sequence comes from Cytophagales bacterium, assembly GCA_043773645.1. Taxonomy (GTDB): domain Bacteria; phylum Bacteroidota; class Bacteroidia; order Cytophagales; family Cyclobacteriaceae; genus ELB16-189. Next base: position 3,322 of record JAYVEZ010000132.1, on the reverse strand, counting down.
GTTGTCAGCATTGTCCCAATTCACTTTTACCCTCGCTTTGGCAAAGAGATACTGCAATTGGTCCTTGGTGCCACTGTTCAGAAGGATGGGGGGAATGTAAATCTTGTCCGACGAAGTCTTCAATCCCTTGGTGGCCAGCGGAACCACCGTGGTACCGGTCGCCACCCTCGATTTGTTTGTTACCGAAATTTCAAAAACATCATTGGGCTTGACTTGCACATCATTTCCCGGATAAAAATAAGTGCCTGATTCCTTGTTAAAGACCAATGAAAATTCCTTGCCTGCTTTTTTCATGATGACCGTCGCATCCGGAACGGGAGGTGCCTCGGTTTCAGCTTGAGTAACGGGAAGAGTCTGTTTAATCTTGATGTTGTGAATCGGCTCACTGGAATAGATATAAGCCTCCACAACAAAGTCGTCATGGGTTTTCACTTCTTCAGAGCATTGCAGTGCCAGTGCTCCCACCGCCACAACCAACCCCCATCTGAATCGTCGTCTTTCTTTCATACTTCAAAAATCAATCGCCAAAGACAGATTGGGTGTAAACTTCAAATAAGTAACCTCCGTCACAACGGCGGGCTTCGTTGTGAAGTCATATTCATAGTACCAAATGTTCTTTCTGTTGTAGAGGTTAAAGAACGATATTCCAAGGTCTCCCCTGACCTTCCCGATTTTGTCAACTGGAAACTTATGGTGGACAGAAAGGTCAAGGCGGTGGTAGGGAGGAAGACGCGATCCGTTTTTTTCACCCACTCCAACATAACTCAAGTCTCGCCCATCCAGTAACGTGATGCCATACTGACCCGCGGGCTCCGAGTAAGGTTTCCCAGAGCCATAAATAAATGTGCAGGAAAAATTCCATGCGCCCAATGAATAGTTTTGAATCACCTTGAATTCGTGAAGCTGGTCATTCAAGGCTGGAAATTCTCTCCCATTATTAAAATCCGGAAAAATGTTCCGAACCCGGCCAATGGTATAGGATATCCAGCCCGTGTAATTACCCTGCTTTTTTTGCAAAAGGAAATCAATGCCCTCTGAATATCCATTTCCATTGAAAAAAAGCTGGGTGGCAGAAGTGATTTGCGCGCCGGTTCGGTAGCGGAGTGAGAATTCAGTAAGGTTCTGCAGATTTTTGTGATAGGCCTCAACATCAAATAGCCAGCCATGAGTCTCATGGCTGAATCCAAAGATATAGTGCTGTGCACCGCTCACTTTAATCTTGTCGCCGTCTGCCATCAGCCAGAAATCACGCGAGCCTTCAGTAAGATTTTCATTGATGATGCGATTGACGAACTGATTATTGTTTCCATACGCACCTTTGATCTTGATTTTATCCGTCAGAAAATAGCCGAAGGAAAAGCGAGGCTCGTATAAATATTGTTGAGTCAGTTGATAGTACGACGTGCGAAAACCAGCGATGAATGATAATTTCTTCGTCGCTTGCCAATGATCGGAGACATACAAAGAGCTGTACGATCCTTGCTGATTTTTTTCAAGAATCAGCAGTGTGTCATTTCTTAGATTCTTGTAGTGAATGTCGGATTGTGTGAATGAACCTCCCCCCTCCATCTTGTGAGCCGAAGACAGCAGCCATTCAAAATCCACGCGGGCAGTCAAATCCCTGACGCGATTCTCTTCGTTGGTTGTCTGTCGCACAGCAAAAATTGTCGAATCCTGGGCGGGGATTTCAAGTTTCAATGAAGCATCGCGATTGTAGTTGCTGAAATACTCGGATCCCGCTGCCAGTACGTTCGTATAAAAATTCTTATTCCATTGTCGTGACCATTTTCCCGAGACCCCAACGTTACCCCAATTCGTCTTTTCTGATACCACCGCATTAAAAAGCCGGTCGTACTGACCTGGTATGAGCGGACGCGAATACTTTCTCGACTGGTCTAGAAAGTCCTTTCCGTTATACACGCTCAAGGCAACCACATCCCGGTCAGACGGACGGATTGACAACTTCGCATTCCAATCATAGAAGTAGAAGATGGGCTGAATTGTATAGACGTTTGTGTTCGTCAGTGTGTTGTTATTGATGCCTGAAAAATTATTCCCACCAATAAAATTGTTGGAGATGCTTTGGAAGACGTTGCTCTGTATGACGTCGGTGTACGATCGGCGGCCGGCCACCAGGAAAGAAATCTTTTTCGAAATCGGCATCTCAAAATATCCGTTGAGACTTAACAGATTCACCCCCGCTCCGCCCTTCATCTTTTCAAAACTTCCAGTCTTTCCGGTCATGTCCAATACACTGGATAAACGGCCACCATAGCGGGCAGGAAAGCCTCCTTTAAAAAGCTGTACATCTTTCACAGCATTGGCATTAAACGCGCTAAAAAAACCAAAGAAGTGATCGACTTTATAGACTGTCATGCCATCCAGCAAGACCAGGTTCTGGTCTGGTGTCCCCCCGCGAACGTACAGTCCCGACGAGCTTTCGTTGGTTGCTCCCACACCTGGCAAGAGTTGCAACGAACGGAATATGTCCACTTCTCCTACGGTGGGCAGCAATGCAATCTGCTTCGTTGAGAGTGTGGCCTGACTCACACCGCCGGTAACCTGGATAAATTGAAATGCATCCGCCTTTACTTCGACATCGCTCAGGGTCGCCGCCGATGGCTCAAGCTCAATCAGTAATTTGCCTTTCCGAAGCAACTCCGGCGACAATTTGATCTCTCTTGTATTAAATCCAATATAACTTATGCGGAGGGTGGATGTGTCATAGGGAATGTTGAGCAGGGTAAAGTAGCCATCAGAATTTGTTGTGGTACCATTGCCAGATCGCAGGATGATACTGGCCAGCGGAAGTGGTTCATTCGTAATAGCCTCCGCCACCTTACCCGTAAGGGAAAATTGTCCATAGCAGCAGCCCGAAATAAAGAGTGTTATGAAGAGTGGGAGGGCGCGCATGTCTGATACTTGACTTCAAATTACCAGTTTTGTTCTGTTTCTAACTCACTAAGTTGAATAGGCTCCTCTCAAATCCATGAAGGGGGCAACCCTCGGCTCAAAAGGTATTCTGCCCTCACTTTAGCCTTGAAGGGGCGCAAGCACCAGCGTAGGGCTAACCCTGCGCTAAAAGTAATAAGGTGAATCCCAGCCCTGAAGGGGCGTAATATTTTTCTCCTTCAACAATTCAAAACTAAGTGGCGCAGTTAGCCTGTGTTACAATCGTTTTCGCTAATAACTGTTAGTAAGCATTTAAGATTTTTTTGAAGATTCTTGCCTTCTTCCTGTCATTACCCATTTGTGAACTGTAAATTTCTTGTTCATCATGCTGTAATCTGGAGTGAACGAGACAACGACGCAAGGACTGTAT
>JAYVEZ010000131.1:0-2599 GCA_043773645.1 Cytophagales bacterium | reverse complement strand
GGGCAATGGTCTGATCGAGAGCGGAAACTGGCGGCGGCTCCTCAAGGACTCCACAATCATCAACCGGGGGATCTCCGGAGATAATACATTTGGTGTCCTTCAGCGCACGGAGGACGTCACCCGTCGTAAACCGTTAAAAATTTTCTTGTTGATTGGGGTCGATGATTTATCAAAGAATATTCCCACGGCCACAGTCCTTGAAAACATATTTTCCATTGTGAGCAAAATCCGAAGCGGAACACCCAAGTCTCAGATCTTTGTCCAGAGCCTCTTGCCGGTGAATACCACCCTCAAAGATTTTCCTGCCGCATATGCCAAGCAGGAAACAATCCTGGAATTGAACGGCTTGTTGAAGAAGTACAGTGTGGCGTTGAAATTCACTTATGTGGACATTCATGACCAATTTCTCAACAAGCAGAATATGCTTGACAACCGGTTCACCCCGGATGGATTGCACTTGAATGCTGCCGGCTACGTACATTGGGTAGATTTTCTAAAGAAGAATAAGTTTTTATAGCCAGAAATGAGCATGATATGAGGTGGTTGTGGATCAGCGTTTTTTTTCTCGCAAGCTTTTCGTTATCGGCGCAATTCAAAAATATCAAATTGGCGGCGGAGGTTGACGGACAATCTTTGGCGATGGACCCAACCATTTCAATCAATAGCAAAGATCCGAAGTCGATGGTAGCAGGCATCGGACCCAACAGGGCAGTATTTACCCAGGATGGCGGAAATACATGGAGTGAGGTTATTCTTACTTCACCTTTAGGTGAAGCGGGCGAGCCTTCACTGACCTCTGACTTGAAAGGAAACTTTTATTATGTGCACTTATCGGATCCCGGCAACGGAGGTCCGAAAACCGATGGTTGGCTAGACCAGATTGTCTGTCAGAAATCGGATGACGGTGGCAAAACCTGGAGCCCTGGAACCTCCCTGGGTATCAATCCATCCAAGGACCAGCGCTATGCCTGGCCGACGGTTCATCCCAAAAGGGCCATTGTCTATGTTACGTGGACTCAATTTGATACCTATGGTTTGGCGGATGCGAATTGCCAATCCAACGTATTGTTTAGCATGTCAATGAATGCAGGGAATAAGTGGACCAAGCCCATTCAGATTAGCCAGACTCCCGGCGATTGTATGGATGATGACAACACCGCACAGGGTGCTTTTCCGGCAGTGGCCATGGATGGAAGGATTTATGCGGTCTGGTCAAATCAGGGAATTATCTTCTTTGACCGTTCCTACGATGGCGGCGAGATGTGGCTGACCAATGACATCGGCATAACAAAGCAGCACGCCGGATCGTCCATGAAAATACCGGGATATAAAAGAATCGGTAGCAAGCCAGTTTTGATCATTGACAACAGTGATGTTCGCTCCCACGGTAGTTTGTATGTTGTGTATGCGGATCAGGTCAATGGTGAAAGCGATACGGACATCTTGCTGATTCGCTCCACCAACCGTGGCGACAGCTGGATCAAGCCGATTCGTATCAACGCAGACAGCTCCGCCAAGCACCAATTTATGCCATGGATGGCGGTGGATCAGGTGACAGGACACATATATATTGTTTACTACGACCGCAGGGCCTATGACGACCTTCAGACGGACGTCTATATGGCCTACTCATTTGACAGGGGAAATAACTTTAAGGAGATCAAAATCAGTGAGACTCCATTTGTCCCTTCTGAAACCAATTCCTTGAATGGATATATAAACATTGCAGCCCACGATGGGATAATTACGCCCATCTGGACGAGGGTCGATGCCGGCAAGGCGAGCATTTGGACAACGATCATTCGGGAGGATTCACTCGGGAAGAAGTGAAGCGGTACTGACTATTCAATTTTCCTGACAAGATCCAGGAAGGTGTTTACAAAGAATTCAGTTGGCTGTGCTCCGGATACTCCATACTTGTTATTGATGATGTAGAAAGGCACTCCGCTGATGCCACGTTCGTAGTTTGTTTGCTCAGAGCGAACGACCTCATCAAGGCCTTCTGTCGAATCAAGGAATTTGGTGACCCGGACCCCATCAAGTCCAGCGCCGACAGCGACCTGAATAATATTTTCATGTTTTGACAGGTCAACGCCTTCCTCAAAGTAGGCTTTCATGAAGGCCTCGTTGACGGCCACTTGCTTTCCTTCCTGCTTTGCCATCCAGATGACACGGTGGCAATCGCGGGTATTGGGAGATATTTTTTGTTTTTTGAAATCAAAGGAGAGACCCTCACCCTGGGCGACTTGGGTCACTTGTTGGGTAATCTGATCATAGCGTGCTTCGCCTCCGAACTTTTTTATGAGGTAAGCCTTTTGGTCCAGCCCTTCGGGTGGCACGTCCGGGTTGAGTTCAAACGGAGAGAAGGTGATCGTGAAGTCGCATTGGTCTTTTAGCTGGTCGATCGCTTTTTCCATTCTGCGCTTGCCAATGTAGCACCAAGGGCAGACGACGTCAGAGACTACTTCAATGTGTATTTCAGGTTTTTTCACACGTTTGAATTTAAGAGGGAACAAAGTGCCATGGCAGTGGCTCCTACCAGCCTGCTCAAAAGTCAGTATCCATTATTCATTTTACAAACCTTCTTGTTACCTTTGCG
>JAYVEZ010000130.1:0-3268 GCA_043773645.1 Cytophagales bacterium | reverse complement strand
TCGAAGCCGAATGGGTTCACAGTGGCCATTATTCCCTATACTTTTCAGCATACCAATTTCCATCAATTGACAAAGGGGAGTATCGTCAATCTCGAATTTGATATCCTCGGAAAGTACATTAAGAAATTATTAGGCAGGGATTAGCGGCTTATTGAAATCGGTCATTCAGCACCAATTTTATCACGGGTACCCACTGGATATCCTCAATCGACTTTTATGAAGCCGGTTACTTTTAGACCGGATGGTCATTAATGTAAGAATGGTGTAAGAAAAACTGCAAATTCGCAGAAAAAAAGCCTTACTGAATGGTGTTATTTGTGCATCAGACTTGACCCATTATGCTTGACCAATTGTTAAAACTCGTTGAACAAAGTGCTCAGCAGCCCATTGTTCAGAACAAGGACATTCCGGATCAATTCAACAATGCTGCGATCAAGGAAGTCACCAACCAAATCCTTACCAACCTGAAGGGGCAGGTGGCTCAGGGAAATATCCAGCAAATTGTGACTTTGTTTCAGGGCGGAGCCGGCCGTACCCTCGGCAGCAATCCGATGATCAGTTCAATGGTTACTTCTGTTACCTCGAGCCTGACCAGCAAGTTTGGAATTTCAGACCAGGTTGCTCAATCGATAGCCAATAATTTGGTTCCTACGGTGATTGGTCAGGTAATCAAGAAGGCAAATGACCCTCATGATATTGATTTTGACCTGCAGCAAATGATGCGGACCATGACCGGGAATAATGGCCTTGATATATCTGGCATGTTAGGACAAAACCCGAAAGGCGCTATCGGAAGTATTGGGAATGTCTTTGGAAAGTTATTTGGAAAGTAATTCTGGCACATTCAAAGGATGTTCTCCTGCTTACCTCTAAACTTAGACCATCGCTTAAGCAATCGATAAACTTCAAATCCAGCGTAGCCGCAAAGAATTCCAACAACGGCACCAACCAATATATCTCCGGGGTAGTGAACACCAAGGTATATCCTTGAATAGCTCATGGCAAATGCCCAAACGAAGATTGTCCAAATCCAACGATACTTATTCTTGAAAAGCAGGAAAATGAAAAATGCCACTCCAGTGGTATTGGCTGCGTGGCTGGAAGCAAATCCATGGAGACCTCCCCGGTAATCATTTACAATATGAATGATGCTTTCCAGGGAAGTCTCGTGGGAGGGTCTCAGGCGAAGGAAGTAGGGTTTCATAAACCGATAGGTAATCATGTCCGCCATGACCAGCGTGATTACAATTCCGACTAAGATGAGCCAGCCTTCTTTTTTGTAATTTTTGAATATCAGGTAAATCAGAATCGCATACAACGGTATCCAAAGCTCCGTTTTGGTAATCATAAACATGATCGGATCCATCCAGGGTGCATGAAATTGATTTAGCCAGAGGAACAGCCGTTCATCCCATACTTTTATTTGTTCAATCATACCGCAAAGTTAGCGGATCGACTCCAGAAAAAGATTGGAGGATGGTAAGTTCGTAACTATCTTTCCTTTTCAAAATTGGCTTAATCTATGGATCGGTATGACTTGGTTGTGATTGGCGCAGGCCCGGCAGGCTTTGCAGCTGCCATGCGCTCGCTTGACTTCAAGAAGAAAACCTTGTTGGTAGAGAAAAACAGGGTGGGCGGTGCGGGAGTTACCAACGGGGCCTTATCTTCGAAGACGCTTTGGGAACTTTCGAGAGAAGTAGCGGCCTTCCACAAGAGCCTCCACCGTTACAACATCGAAGCGCCTGAAGTTCACTATGCTGAAATTCATGCAGAAGTAAAAAAGGCCGTTCAGGAACGCAAGGGTCTTCTGGAAGAACAAATGACCTTCCTTAAAAATTCTCCGGAACATCTTTTTGACCTTAAGAAAGGAGAGGCCCACCTGCTCGATCAACACCAGATCGAGATTAGCCGTGGCGCTCAGAAAGAAATAGTGTGGGCCGACTACATCATCCTGGCCACAGGCAGCAGACCACGCTACCTGCCGGAATTGCCCATAGACGAAAAGGTGGTGATGACCAGCGAGGGGATTGAGGAGATGACAGAATTTCCCGAAAGCATGGTGATTGTTGGGGCCGGGGTTATTGGATGCGAATATGCAACCATCTTCAGTGGTTTTGGGAAAACGAAGGTCCACTTGATTGATAAGGGCGATAGGATACTCCCATTTGAGGATGAGGATGCGGTGCGGATTGTAGAACGGAACATGGAGAACAATGGCGTCCTGATCCACCGAAATTCAAAGCTTATAAAAATGTCAGTGGTGAACGGTCGGGTGGAGTATGAACTTGAATACACCGACGGATCGCATCAGATTTTCAATGTTGAAAAGGCGTTGGTGTCGGTGGGCCGGGTACCCAACCTGGAAGATCTTTGGAATGACAAAGTTGGGATCAACGTATCGAAGCGGGGAATTGAAAATAATGATACACAAACCAATGTTCCAAACATTTATGCTGTTGGCGATCTGACGGCGGATATTTCATTGGTTAACGTTGGGGAATTGGAGGGCCGGTATGCAGTCGAACGCATCTTTGGTCGACCGGAACGTAAGCTGGTATATGAGAACATCAGTACGATCATGTTCTTGAGTCCTGAAGTGGCGGGAGTAGGATTGAATGAAACACAGGCAAAAGAGCAGGGAATGGATTACAAGGTGGTCACCCTTGAATACAGCACCATCTCCCGGGCCATTGCCAAAAGGAATACCCAGGGATTCATCAAGTTGATTGCCACCAATGACAACGACATGAAAATACTTGGAATGAAAGTGGTTGGGAATCATGCTTCAAGTGCCATTCAGGCGGTGGCTGTTCTCATATCGATGAATAAAGGCGTGGAGGAACTTGCAGAATGTGTTCATCCACATCCATCCATCACAGAGGGTATTCAAGAATGTGTGAGGATGCTGACGGGTAAATCATTGCTGAAACCAGCAGCACTGGCAGGCCGACTTTCTTGCCGCAGATTTGTGGGGGGGGAGTATGAGAATATTACTTTTTAGCTTCGTAGAACACTGCGATCTCCTCCTGTTTCTTTCTTGTCAGTTGAGGGACAAAGGTTTCTTCTGCTGGATGCCCAACCGGGATCAGCAGGAAGGGCCGTTCATTTTCAGGTCTGCCCAGGATTTTAGTCAAGAAGTTCATAGGGCTGGGTGTGTGGGTTAATGCCACCAGCCCCGCTTCGTGGATGGCCGCAAGCAAGAATCCACAGGCGATACCTACAGACTCTGAGACATAATAGTTGTTCCGTTTTTCACCCGAAGGAAGTA
>JAYVEZ010000129.1:0-7982 GCA_043773645.1 Cytophagales bacterium | reverse complement strand
TTCATTCGAAATGCTTGATCAAGTAGAAGCTTTAAAGAAAGAAATCCTCGCCCTTGAACCCGAAACCTCGGAGGCAGTGGAAGCGTTCAGGATTACCTACCTCAGCAAAAAGGGAATTATTCCACAGCTCTTTGATGACCTGCGGTCCATGCCACCCGAAAAGAAGAAGGAGACAGGCAAGCCACTCAATGAACTCAAACAACTTGCAGAGGCAAGACTAAAAGAATGGTCCGCACAGGTGGAGTCGAACAAGTCGGAGGAGCTGCAGGACGTAGACCTTACTTTGCCTCCGATTCAGAATAAAGTGGGTAGCCTTCATCCACTCAATCTGACACGGTACCGCATCATTGAGATTTTTGAACGACTGGGCTTTAATGTTGCCGACGGTCCTGAGATTGAAGACGATTGGCATAATTTTACCGCCCTAAATTTTCCTGAAAATCATCCTGCCCGTGAAATGCAGGACACTTTCTTTGTCTCTAAGAATCCTGATATTCTTTTGCGAACGCATACTTCCAACGTGCAGATCCGGCTGATGGAAAATCAGAAGCCCCCCATCCGGGCCATCATGCCTGGAAGGGTGTACCGAAACGAGGCAATCTCTGCGCGGGCCCACTGCTTTTTTCATCAGGTAGAAGGACTTTATGTTGATAAGAATGTGAGTTTTGCTGACCTGAAGCAAACGCTGTATCATTTTGCAAAGGAGATGTTTGGCCCCAATACGAAAATTCGCCTGCGGCCTTCTTTCTTTCCATTTACCGAGCCCAGTGCTGAGATTGATATTTCATGCTTGATTTGCCATGGCAAAGGCTGTAACATCTGTAAGCAATCCGGCTGGGTAGAAATTGCTGGCTCAGGCATGGTTCATCCCAATGTACTCCGAACCAACGGAGTTGATCCTGAAGAATTCACAGGGTTTGCCTTTGGTATGGGAATTGAACGCGTGACCATGTTGCGCTACGGAATAAATGACCTTCGTTTGTTTTCTGAAAATGATGTTCGCTTCCTGAGGCAGTTCAAGCCTGTCATATGAGAGAAATTCATACCGTAGCGGTTGTGGGTGCCGGTACGATGGGAATCGGCATCGCGCAAGTATGTGCCGCTGCCGGATTTGTCACACTGTTGCATGATATTAACAAGAACCAGCTCATGGAAGCCATGGATACAATGGCTCGAAATCTGTCGCATGCCGTTGAAAAAGGTAGGCTCACCGAGGAGCAAAAAGTCAAAGTATTGTCGCGAATCACAGCGGCTTACCAATTGACAGATTTGAAAGTCGACTTGGTAATTGAGGCCGCCGTTGAGAAGCTGGAGATCAAGCAAAAACTTTTTTCGGAACTGGAAAGAATAAATCACGGTACTGCCATCCTGGCAACCAATACTTCCTCTATTTCGGTGACCAAAATTGCCGGGGCGCTGCAGGATCCATCTCAATGCATTGGATTGCATTTTTTCAATCCTGCTGACAGGATGAAGCTTGTGGAAATTATTTCAGGCGCTTCAACAAACCCTCAATTGGTAGGCGCCATGAGGGATTTTGCTTCCCACATTGAAAAAACAGCTGTGCTGGCAAAAGATTCTCCTGGTTTTATCGTTAATCGGGTGGCAAGGCATTATTATGTTGAGTCACTGAAGTTATTAGAAGAAAATGTGGCCACCGTCAGCGCCATCGATGCTTTGATGCGATCAACGGGATTTAAAATGGGGCCTTTTGAGTTGATGGATTTGATTGGCCTTGATGTAAACCTGGCGGTCACCCAATCGGTGTATGAGGGTTTTCACCTGAACCCGAGGTTCAAACCCAGTCGTGCGCAGCAAAAGTTGGTTGAGCAGGGAGATGTGGGAAGAAAATCCGGAAAAGGATTCTATGATTACTCAGGGAAATAAATCATTGCGGGAAATAACAACTCGATCATTGCTTTTGCTTTGGTTGTTAGCTTGTTCTTGCGGGCAGGACTTAACGGATGACCCCATTCCGGTCGTACCTTTTCCAGATACGACCCTTAACCTTTCCTTTCCGGAATATCAAAAGCTCGCATTTGATGGAGGGAACAAATTGATTGGCACCCTGGGAGTAAGGGGAGTGATTCTCTATCGGAATAACTCCTCTACCTACCTGGCGTTTGAGGTGAATTGCTCGTACCATCCGAATGAGGCGAGCGCCAACGTATCAGTCCACACCTCAGGGCTGTACATGACGTGCACCGGTTGTGGATCCAACTTCAGTTTTACAGGTCAGCCAACAGGCGGTGTTGCCTGGCGACCCCTGCGCAAATACCGGACAGAACTCAGCGGCAGTAATCTCACTGTTACGAATGAGATCGTGAATTGATTAAGGACTAGGTTGCTGATGTAACCGCTGAGACGCAGAGGCGCGAAGACCAATCCATTACATCTACGCGCACCACCGGTTTTCTTACTTTTCCTTTCTTAAAATACTGTGTTTCTTGCTGTACACGAAGTAGACCACGAGGCCGATCAGCAGCCATCCCAGGGCAGAGAGCAGGGTGTTTAGTTCAAGAGAAATAATCAATGCGGTACAAATTAGAATCCCGAGAATGGGAATCAGTGGCACGAGAGGAGTTCGGAAGGGTCGGTTTGCACCGGGGTTGGATATCCGCATTACCCATATGCCCGCGCACACAAGTACAAAAGCAAATAGGGTTCCGAAACTGGTCAGATCACCTGCCACACTGCCTGGAACGAATCCTCCAAAGAGTGAGACAAAAACAAACAAGATCATATTGGACTTGAAAGGTGTGCGAAACTTCGGATGGAGTTGCGAAAAGACACTGGGTACAAGTCCGTCTTTCGACATGGAGTAAAACACCCGCGATTGACCCATGAGCATCACCAGGATTACCGATGAAAATCCAGCCAGGATCGCCACGGTCACCAACGTACCCAGCCACTCGTAACCATGCATGTATGTTTTAATTGCATAGGCAACGGATGCCTCTTTTCCCGCGACTTTAAATTCCTGCCAGTTGGCAACGCCTGTCAACACATGGGAGAACAAGACGAACAGGATTGTGCAAATCAAAAGTGAACCCAAAATTCCGATGGGCATATCGCGCTTGGGGTTCTTGGCCTCCTGGGCCGCCGTGGAAACAGCGTCGAAGCCAATAAAGGCAAAGAATACAATGCCGGCACCACCCAGCACCCCTCCCCAACCGTGGCGGTTCCAGTCTTCATGTCCGACCTGGTTTGGAATGGTAAAGGGTGTGTAGTTAGTCTCATTAATGAATCCCCAACCCACGACGATCAACACGAGCACGATCGAGACTTTGATAAAAACAATGACAGCATTGACAGTCGCCGATTCCTGCGTGCCTTTGATGAGGATCAACGTGAGTATAAAAAGGATGAAAATCGCAGGCAAATTCACGATGCCATGGGTCCCGTTGATAGCAGCTTCCATCGGTGAGTGACACCATTCATACGGGATGATTCCTCCCAGCAGGCTGTTGAGGTATTCGCTCCAGGCAATTGAAACGGTGGCTGACGCCAGGGCATATTCCAATATCAATGCCCATCCGATGATCCATGCCAGAAACTCTCCCATGGTGACATAAGCATATGCATACGCACTGCCAGCAATGGGGATCATTGAAGCAAACTCTGCGTAGCATAAACCGGCAAACGCACACCCAATCCCGGCGATCACATAGGAAATGATTACACCTGGCCCCGCGGCATCACTCGCTGCCGCTGCCGTGCGCACAAAAAGTCCGGCACCAATAATGGCCCCGATGCCCAGTGCTATTAAATTCAGTGGCCCCAGCGTGCGCTTCAGCCCCTTGCCAGAATCGGCTTGCTCCATCAGTTGGTCCAGGGGCTTCTTGATAAATAAACTCATGTTTGGTCGGTTAGTAGGGTGTGAACTCCTAAAAGTAAAAATAATAACGGATTTCAAAACCTGCGTCCTGCCGGAAGGGACTCAAATGTGATGAAAGGAAGTGGTGTCTCCTCGGCAGACTATGGAACCAGGTACTTTTCTTCATTCAGCCAAGACAATACCTGCCCGGTCACCGACTCCAGATCATGGGGGGCATTGCACAGGATGACAAATAGAATTTTCTGTTCCGGAATGGAAATATAGTTGGCTTGAAAACCACCCTGGCTGCCGGTGTGGCCAATTGTTTTCAGCCCATCCGGGGTTTGACCAATGAACCATGACCAACCTATGAATGGTTTTTTTTCTCCCGCCCAGTTTGGAAAATCCTTGATCTCGGCGGACCCATCGATTGCTGGTTGGCTCAGGAAGGTTGCCTTCCGGAGGGCCAGTTCATAACGCGACAATTCTTCGACCGAACTCCATACGCCTCCGTTTCCCGACGCACAAAAGGTTGGCTCTTCACCGAAATCATCTTCACGCCACCGGTTTTGAATCTTTGTGTATGCGTGAGAAACCCCTTTATCCGGATGGGGTCCATCCGTGATGGTACTATGTATCATACCGGAGGGGGCGAAAATGTTTTCAGTGACAAAGTTCTGCCACTTTCTACCCGTCACTTGTTCAATGATGAGCGCCAGGCCGTTGAAGCCTGGGTTTGAATAATGATAGTTTGTGCCAGGCTCAAACTCCAAGGTATCGGTTTGGGTAATCGGGTACCAGTTTTCGGCATCGCGGGCTGTCAAATAAAACACACTGTCTTTGTTCACTTCGCGGTTGTCGGGCAATCCGGAGGTATGTGTGAGCAGGTGTTTTATTTTTACCCTTTGGGCAATGCCCTTGTTCTTGAATGAAGGAAAATATTTATATAAACTGTCTTCGACAGAAAGCTTACCCTGTTCTTGCAAGAGGAGAATACCGTTTGATACAATGGTCTTCGTAATTGAACCCAGATTGAAAAGGGTTTGCGGAGTGATGGGCTCCCGGGTATTCAGGTCAGCGAGACCGTAACCTTTGGAAAAAATTACGGATGTATCTTTCATGATCAGCACAGCGGCACCAGGCCCATCCGCGGGGAATTCTTTTAGAAAATAAGTATCCAATTTCTTCTGCAGGCTGACTCCGGAACATGCCATCAGGAACAACAATGGGATAATTTTTTTCATTGCGGTCAGATATATTTAGTTGGTGTCGTTAGGGTTTCAGCTGCCCTGTGAGTTCTCTGATCAACGTGACCTCTTTCGGATCGAAGGGGGTTCCGTCCTTTCTGAAAATATCATGAAACCAAATGGCGGGTTCGGGTGTGCCCTCTTTCGATCCCCAGGGGAAAATCGTATTCGTTTTTCCGCTCACCAATCCCCAGTTGATGGCACCCACCCGATATTTTTTCATTATGGGCAGGTTGCTTTCAAAAGTGCTGTTGTTGGTACGCGCCATGTATTCGCTGCAAATCAACGGCCGCTCCAGTTTTTGTAATCGCAAAATTTCTGATTCCAGGTTCTTCGAATCATTGTAGTTATGAAAAGTGATGACGTCTGAGCTGGCCAATTGAAATTCGTTGTAGCGGCGGAACTTCTCATCGCCATTCCAGGTGGCGCAGGTGAGGGGCTGTGAAGGACGTACGGACCATGCCCATTTAAATACTTGCTGCATAAATGGAAAAGAGATATCCGTCATGTCGCTGTTACCGGGCTCATTGTAAAGGTCCCACATGAGCACGCGCGCATCATTCTTAAAGAGAATAAGAATGTCCTTGGTATACAATTCCAAATATTCCCATTTGGCTGGATTGCTGACGATGGCAGGGCCTGGCGCCCGCAGCCACCCGCTGTTGTGAACTCCGGGCTTGGGATCTGGTTGTTTTCCTGGCTTAGGATCAGGAAGCCAGCAATCGTCGAAGAGGACGAACACAACCTTTATCTTGTGCTTGTCGGCAATACCCAGGAAGTTGCCAATCCTGGTGACGAATCCAGCGCGGTCAGTTTCCCAGGCGAGGTTATGCAAGTACACGCGCACCACGTTGAAGCCAAGACCCTGCGCCCATCCCAATTCCTTATCAATGGTATTGGGATCAAACGTGTCTGCCTGCCACATCTCCAACTCATTGATGGCGGTGCTGGGGATAAAATTACAACCCACCAGCCATGGCTGTTTGGCATACCAGGTGTTTGCTTCTGCGGAAGTCCAGATTTTTTGTGCGGTCAGGGTGCCTATACTGGTAAGAAACAGCAAAAAGGAAAAGAGCATTTTTCTCATGATATAGAAATTAGTTCTTATTCTCCAGGTCTGGCAGGGCAAAGGCATCCAGTGCGCTGGGGAGTTTCATCATTGCTTCAATATCTTTTACCGTGCGGGGAGCAAAGGTGGATAAGTGTTCATAGCCATCCTTGGTGATCAAGTAATCATCTTCAATGCGGACTGCAATCCCCCACCATTTCTTGTCGCATGGGGAGTTGTCAGGTATGTATATCCCAGGCTCAATGGTTACGGTATTGAATTCCTCCAGGTTGGGGCCACCGCGGTCATGTACATCCAGGCCAATGTGATGACAAACGCCATGAGGGAAATACATGTGTTTTTCTGTTTCTGATTTGAGGATACCGAGCTCAAACAAGCCTCTGTTAATTACCTCTCTGCACACCACGGTAAGTTGCTGGCGGGGTGTACCCGGTTTGCAAATCTTCATGGCCTCCTCCTGGGCTTTCAACACCAATTCATAAATCTGTTTTTGCTCCGGCGAGAATTTACCGTTAACGGGGATGGTCCGTGTGATGTCTGCTGAGTACCCATGGAATTCAGCGCCCAAATCCATTAGGATAAGTTCTTTGGAAGTGATGTTGGGTTTATAGTTGTCGATGTAGTGAAGAATGCATCCATTGTGACCGGCGCCCACGATGGAAGGATAGCCCAGGTCTTCTGCCTGATACTTCTTGAAAACAAATTCATGAATACCCTGAATTTCCCGTTCGGACATTCCTGGCTTCATCGCTTTCATCACCTCCACTTGCCCGACACAAGAGATTTGAACTGCGCGCTTAATCATTTCAATTTCCTCCTTGGTTTTTATTCCGCGAAGGGATGCCATGACATCCGCGAGGCCTTTAACGTCCAGGTTCTGTTTCTGCGGCTCCGGAATGAGGGCGAGGCTATTTTTTTCGGGATACTTTACTTTTATTTTGAACTGTGAAATAAGATCAAATAGGTCAGATGAGTCCCTGGGGTTGTCGCGGACATCATTCTTAAAATCGAAAAAAAGAATCTTGTCGAATTTGTCAAAGTCGACATTATAGCGTTTGAACTCGGTGTTATTGAATGCTTGTTCAAATCCCAATACATCTTTTACTCCTGCGTCACCCAGCCTCCGGCCTGTCCACATTTCCCGCAGTTCATTGCGCGGTTGCACAAAAAGTATTTCGTTGTATGATGATTTGTTGGCGGCTACCTGCATTTCCTTGAATACAAACAGAACCGCATCGGGTTCTTTGTAGCCCGTGAGGTAATAAAAATCGGGATCCTGGTGATAGACAAAATCCACATCATTGGCGCGGTTGCGTACGGGGTTGGCAAAGAACACGGCAACTGAATTGAGGGGTAATGTTTCCCTGAGCTTTTGCCTTCTTTCTTTGTGAAATTCTTTGTTTAAAAAGTCGGCAGGCAAATCAGAACTTTGGCCAAACCCGGCAAATGAGATCACAAGGCAAATCACCATCAAACGAAATATCATAAAGGGAGAATTTTCTTCTAATATCAATATTTAATCCATTTTCTTCTCCAGCACAACAAATTCAAGTTTTGATTTGGGCAGGCCGAACCGGGGGTCGTTGATGGTAAAGGGCTTTTTCTCCCCCGTGAGCCTGTAGCCATGACGAACATACCAATTGATGAGTTCCTTCCGAATAGAGATTACCGTCATGTAAATTGAAATACACCCTAGTTTGACGGCTTCCTGCTCGGCGGCTGCCAACAATTTTTTTCCGATCCCTTTGTTTTGGTCACGGGGCTGAACGGAAAGCATGCCGAGGTAAAGTTTTTCATCATCCCTGTGTAGGTACACGCAGCCAAGAATTTGTACCCCTTCCAAATATTT
>JAYVEZ010000128.1:0-6007 GCA_043773645.1 Cytophagales bacterium | reverse complement strand
TACCGGCTATAGGTTCTTCCTTGTGAGGCCCATCAGCACTTTCTTTGGGCAGATTTTGCGATCACAAATCTCATCCTGGGACATGATTTTTGTCATAATACCTGACGGGGGCCCGAAATACCTTGGAGCGGAAATACTCAAGTACTATCAAGGATATAATTATGGGAAGGAGATCATCGTTGCGTGAATACACCCATGAGCATGTTTCGCAACAATTGCATGGGATTGTGCAGAAGATGGCTGACGGTGAAAAACAGTTTTCAAGTCTTTTGGCTGAAGCCCATCCGAATTTTAAACTCAGCTGCACCAATTTGGTGCACTACCTTGTTTTGAGGAGCAATGAGATACGCGAAGCTCAGGAGTACTTGCACCGGATCGGCTTGTCCTCGCTCACCAATTCGGAAAGCCATACACTTTTTCAGGTACAAAGTGTGCTGAAATGGCTGGATGGCGGAGTTTCTGGGAAAAACATTGCCGCCTGCAATTTTGAGGAGGGTTCCAGGCAAAGACTGATGCATGCTGAACAATTGCTCGGGGCATTTCCCATTCAGGATCGTCCGCACATCATGGTCACTTTTTCATCAGAACTCATGATGGAGCGGAAATTGGTGGAGGAAATGTTGGATACCGGAATGTCGGTAGCCCGAATCAATTGTGCCCATGACACACCCGATGTTTGGCTGAGCATGATCAAAGTGCTAAAAAAAGCAATCGCCAAAACAGGAAAGAATTGTAAAATATACATGGACCTGGCTGGCCCCAAGATCAGAATCAGGTCGATACAAGACTCCAAGAGAAACGAGGTGGATGAATTGCAGGTGTTTGAGGGAATGGAGTTGTTGCTTGATTACGCTTCGGAAAAGACTAAGAAGATAAAAAAGAAGACGGGGAAAGGGATGGGTATCTTGCTGGTGGAGCCTGAAGAAATTTTGTCCAGCGTCAATGTAGGTGAGCATATCTTCTTTGATGACGGTAAGTTTGAGGCAAAGGTAAAAGAGATTCAGGACGGCAAAGTGATGGTGAAAATCGTAAGGATATCGACAAAGCATCCGGTACTCAAGCCGCAGAAGGGAATTAATTTGCCGGATTCTGATCTGAACATACCAGCCTTGACGGCAGAGGATATGACCAACATACCTTTCGTGTGCCAGCATGCCGACATGGTGGGTTATTCTTTTGTCAACAATGCTGCTGACGTGGAATTGTTGAGGACGGAGATCAGGAAATATTCGGCCAGCAAGCAACCTGCCATCATTTTAAAGATCGAACGCCTTTCAGCGGTTCAGAATTTGCCGGCGTTGCTGATGAATGGAATGAAGGATGAGGCGCTTGGGGTCATGATCGCGCGGGGTGATCTGGCCGTCGAAATTGGTTTTGAACGGTTGAGTGAAATTCAGGAGGAGATATTATGGATTTGTGACGCGGCCCATGTACCGGTTATCTGGGCTACCCAGGTTCTGGAGACACTCAACAAGACTGGATACGCTACCCGGTCTGAGATCACCGATGCGGCCATGGGCGTACGGTCTGAATGTGTCATGCTGAATAAAGGAAAATATATTGTGAAGACCATCAAGACGTTAGACGATATTCTCACGCGCCAATTGGGGCACGTAGACAAAAAACGTTATATCATGCGACCTTTGGGCATCGCCAAGAGCTTCTTGAATGTTTAGACAGTTGAATCAATAGTATAGAGTCAGTTTATGGATACTTACCTCGTCATCGTTGGGATACTGCTGGTGCTGGCCATCGTCGATCTCGTGGTAGGTGTAAGCAATGACGCGGTCAATTTTTTGAATTCAGCGGTGGGGTCACATGTAGCATCCTTTCGCACCATCCTGATTGTAGCCAGTATTGGAATTGTTTTGGGGTCACTCTTCTCCAGTGGCATGATGGAGATTGCCCGCAACGGTATTTTTAATCCCAATTTTTTCACCTTTGACAAGGTCATGATTGTCTTTGTGGCGGTGATGCTCACCGATGTTGTCCTCCTTGACTTTTATAACTCCCTGGGCCTGCCAACATCAACTACGGTGTCACTCATTTTTGAATTGCTGGGTTCGGCCCTGGTCGTGGGCCTGTTGATTGCCTTTGAAAAAGGAATGGGATTTGAAACATGGAAGGACATCATTAACTACTCAAGCGCCATCACAATCATCTTTGGTATTTTTCTGTCCGTGTTTTTGTCCTTTATCGTAGGGTCTATTATCCAGCATGTGGCACGGCTGGTGTTTACTTTTAATTTCCAGGAAAACCTCAAAAAATACGGTGCCTTGTTCAGTGGCATTTCCATAACCACCATCGTTTACTTTTTGCTCATCAAGGGTGCGAAGGGGAGTTCCTTCATTGGTGATGATCAGATCAAATGGATCATGCAAAATACATGGACCATTGTGGGCGGTTCCATGATATTCTTTTCCATGTTCATCCAGGTCATGATGTGGTGGAAGAATATTAATCCATTGAAAGCCATCGTATTGCTGGGTACCTTTTCATTGGCCATGGCATTTGCTGGAAATGACCTCGTTAATTTTATTGGTGTATCGGTGGCGGGTTTGATTTCGTTCCAGGCATGGTCCGCAAGCAACGTGCCGGCCGATCAGTTTACGATGTCAATCTTAAATGAGAAGATTGCGACTCCTTCGTGGATTCTATTTGTCGCCGGGCTTGTGATGGTTCTTACCTTATGGACAAACGCCAAGAGCCGCAAGGTAACAGAGACGGAAGTGTCTTTGGGAAGGCAGGAGGAGGGAGATGAGAAGTTCAAGCCAAACTTTGTTTCGCGGTCGCTGGTGGGAACTGCCATGTTCCTTGGCAGAAGCATACAACGGATTGTTCCGAAACGAATTTCAAAGATGCTTTCTGTCCGCTTTGAAAAAGAAAGCCTTGACCAGGAAAAGATAAAAAATGATCCGGAAAAGCCATCCTTTGACTTAATTAGGGCATCCATCAACCTGATTGTATCGAGTGCCTTGATCGCCTACGGAACTTCTCAGAAACTTCCCTTGTCCACAACATTTGTCACGTTCATGGTGGCCATGGGGTCCAGTTTTGCCGATCAGGCCTGGGGACGCGAGAGCGCGGTCTATCGGGTTGCGGGTGTAATGAACGTCATTGCGGGTTGGCTTATTACCGCTGTCGTAGCATTGCTGGCCAGTGGCTTGTTTGCCTTTATCATGTATCAGACGGGTTTCCCTGGCATTCTTGGCCTTACAGCCATGGCAGGCTTCCTTCTGATTCGGAGCCACCTGGTCTTCAATCGGGAGGTGGCAGAAGAAAAGGCCGACAACCAGTTAATGGAAACTTCCACGGTCAGCATTCAACAGGTGATCGAGGAGAGTAAAAACAATACAGCGAAGAATCTGAAGATTGTAAAGAAGGTTGTGATTACCAGCATTAAATCATTGCTGTCAGAGAACCGGGACAACCTGGATAAATCGAAGAAGGAAATTGAAAAACTCAAGAGCCAGAACGAAAAGCTCCATGGGAAACTAATCAAGTACGTGCGCAAAATGAATAAGGGGAATCTGGCGGCAGGGCGACTTTACATTATGGTATTTGATCTCATGCAGGATTTATACCAAAGCGTGCAATTGGTAGGAGAGGTGAGCTTTGACCATGTGAGCAACCACCTTTCTCCCCCCCGAAAGAAGTACGCGGAAATATTTTCGGAAATTGATAAGGAATTGGGTGACTACCTGGATAAAGTGAGCGAGTCCGTGAGTAACCTTTCATTTGACAATGCATCGGGCATGGAAGACCGTCAATCAAAATTGATTGCCACCCTTAATAAGTCCATGGATGAATTGATCAAGGACATCCAAAAGGATGACATGGGCAATCGTATTGGCCTTCTGCAAACGCGCCTCTTCCTGGAGATAAAGGATATCGTATACATCACCCACCGCGTCTATGTCTTGTACTACGATTTTTCAAAGCAAAGGGCAGGGGAGACTAAGAAATAGCAAGCGCCCAAATCTGGACACTTTCGTTCGAAATTGAGTCGGGAAATTTATTGAAATGATATTTTCTGAGTGAAAGAACTATTTATTCACGGCATGCATCTTGTACATTGCAAGCAAACCCACGCCCATGCTTCGGAACTACCTCCTCGTTGCCATCCGGAACCTATCCCGCCAGTTATCATACTCGGCCATCAATGTTTTCGGACTTGCCATTGGCATTGCGTGCAGCCTGGTGATGTTCTTGTATGTGTATGGTGAGTGGAGTTATGACCGGCATTTTCGGAATGCGGATCGCATATTTAAAGTCGGAATTTCTTTTTATAACATCGGACAATTCGGATTGGGCCCAGAGGCGCTGGGAGATTATCTTCCGAAAGATTTTGAAGGGATCGAGGCATTCACCCGCATCAAACGCGTCCGCGACTTGCCTCTGGCAATTGGGGATGAATCTTTTAAGGAGCTCGCCTACTACACGGACACCTCTTTTTTTAAAGTCTTTTCCTATGAATTTGTGGAGGGTGATCCCGGTTCAGCTTTGAAGGGATTCGGCAATATTGTCATGACAAGGAAAATGGCGCTGAAGTATTTCAAAGGTGATGAGGCCTTGGGAAAAGTTGTACTTGTTGGAAAGGAAAAGAAACCATTCACCGTGACCGGCATCGTTAAAGATGACGACAGGATTTCGCAATTGAAGTCCTCGCTCTGGCTTTCCATTGACGGAGAACTTGCCCATGATCCAGTCTGGACTTCGGCGGCTGTTTACAGTTATATGCTTCTAAAGGAGAACAACAGTCAACAGGATCTTGAGGAAGCGTTGGAACGATTGCTTGAAAAGCAAGTATATCCACACGCCTCCGGAGTTCCCTCGGGTATCTCATTTGAGGATTATAAGAAAAATGAAAACTCAGTGAAATTTTATGTGCACAACCTCCGGGATGTGCACTTGAAATCAAAACTCAATTATGAGATCTCTCCGGGGGGCAATGAGTCCAATATGTACACGTTTGCCGCCATTGCCCTTTTTATCCTTTTTCTGGCTGCTATTAATTTCATCAATCTGACAACAGCCCGAGCCTCCCGACGCGCGAAGGAAGTTGGAATACGGAAAGCCATTGGGTCCTCTCGACTCAAACTGATTTTTCAGTTTACACTGGAGTCCGTCATGGTGAGCATGACAGCGATGGCACTTTCGTTAGCGTTTGCCGAAGTATTTCTAAAAGTATTTGAGGGAGTGACAGGTGACCCGCTGATCAATACACTGTGGAGCAATGGCTGGAGTATTTTGGCTTTTGGAGGATTTGCAGTTATTGTTGGGTGTCTTTCGGGAATTTATCCCGCACTCTACCTTACGGCATTCAAGCCTGTCCAGGTGTTGAAAGGAAATCTGTCAGCAGCGGGCGGGAGCGGCTTTAGAAATATTTTGGTGGTGGTCCAGTTTTCAATTTCAATTGGATTGATGATTTGTTCAGCGGTTATCCTCCGTCAGATGGATTTCATGCAAACCAGGGACCTGGGTTTTGACCAGGAGAATGTTTTAACCATCGATAATATTAGCCTGTTAAAAGGTCAAACCAGCAGTTTCAAAAATGAATTGTCACAGTTCTCAGGAGTTGCTTCCACCAGTCTTCATACAGGAGAACCCGGAAGCAAGGCGATTATGTCATTCTATACGTATCAGACCCCGGCTATGAAGGAGGCCGTAACATTCAATACCTTTTTCGGTGATGCTGAGTTTATTAAATTGATGGGATTTCAATTACTCAGTGGCCGGGACTTTAACAAAGACCTTGCTTCTGATTCGGGAGCAGTTATCCTGAATGAGGCGGCCGTAATAGCCCTTGGTCTGGAGGAGCCCCTTGGCGCTGAAGTGAATAAGGGTCAGCACGTCATTGGTGTTGTGCGGAACTTCCACTGGGAGTCATTGCGCAACCAGATTGCACCGGTGGCCATTATGGTTGGCAATAATTATTATCAAATGGGGTTTAAATTAAGAGGAAATCAAGGCGGATTTCTAAAGTCGGCCGAGGCGAAATGGAAAC
>JAYVEZ010000127.1:0-2076 GCA_043773645.1 Cytophagales bacterium | reverse complement strand
GGGCACACGAATGCCATTATCGAACGAGGCGACAAGATTGCCCTCATCGGTGCAAACGGCAAAGGGAAGTCGACCCTGCTCAGAATTCTGTCTGGCACTGAACCGGTCATGGGCGAAAGGACCATTGGATTCAATGTGATCCAGGGATTTTATGCCCAGCATCAATTGGAAGCATTGCATGTTGAGAATGAAATCCTGGATGAACTCAAGCAAGCCGGGAGCGGGAAGACGGAACAGGAGTTGAGGGGAATCCTTGGCTGCTTTTTGTTCTCCAATGATGATCAATTCAAAAAGATTAAAGTTCTCTCTGGCGGTGAGAAATCCCGCGTGGCACTCGCCAAGACCCTGATCTCAGAAGCAAATTTTCTCTTGCTGGACGAACCCACCAACCACCTCGATTTTATTTCAGAAAATATCCTGATCCAGGCACTGCAACAGTATGCGGGGAGTTTTGTCGTGGTGTCGCACAACCGCTATTTCATCAGCCAAATCGCCAATAAGATCTGGTACATCGACAACCACCAAATCAAAGAGTACCCGGGTACTTATGACGAATATGAATATTGGAGAAAAAGTAATGATGCAGCCTTGACGCCTCCCTCCAAAGCTGAGCCAGTCAAAGCAAAGCAGGCAGTGCAAAAGAGTGATTCGGTGAGTGGTCCATCGATGAAAAAACTAACCAGGCAGCTTCAAACCACCGAAGAGAAGATTGAAGCCCTGCAAAATCAACAGGCAAAAATTCAGGAAGAAATGACCAAGCCTGAAGTCTACTCCAGTTTTGAAACCCTGGCCGGGCATGAGTCAGAGCTCAGCAAGATCAAGTCGCAGATGGATGAACTGAACACCGCATGGGAAAAATTAGTACTCGAGATTGAAGAATTGGAGATACCTAAATCTTAATAATCTCCAGCAACGAACTCAAGATTAACAGGGCTGCGATGAATAGAACGGCATCAAGATAACGGGCGATGCGCTTTTTGATGGACGAATGAACAACCTCCATAATACAATCAACTTTAACTTTTATCGTTAATTCTATCAATCAGTAACCATGCTCAAGCGACATTATCTTACTCTATCCCTTCTATTGGTGTATGGTATTGCCACAGGCCAAAAAACCCTGGAGATGGTAGACAAGGCCTATGAGCCTGAAATAAAGACGGTTTTATGCTACCCAAACCAGCCCACAGAAGGAAATACCCTGCTTCCGGCTGTCGCGCGAATGGATGCCCAAAGCCTGATGCTCGAATTTGACGACCTGCGCGAAGAGCGCCAGAACTACTATGTTAAACTCATTCATTGCAATTTTGACTGGAGCAAGTCCAGCCTGATGGACCTCGACTTCCTGCACGATTACAACGAATTCCTCATCAACGACTATTCCTTTTCCATCAACACGCAAGTCCCTTATGTGCATTATCGCTTTACCGTGCCTCCGGTAAAAATTCCAGGGAACTACCTGATCATCATTTATCGCGACGGCAAGAGGCAAGACCTCATTGTTTCAAGACGGATTGTCGTCTTTGAGTCGAAGTTGGATATTGTGATGGATGAAGAGATTGCCGGATTGGGAAATATTCAGAATACAAACCAGGCACTTAACTTCATGATCAACTACGGTCGGACCGAAATTGTCAACCCCCTTGGCAGCATGCACGTAACGATTCGTCAAAACCAGCGGTGGGATAATGCCAAGCAGGATGTAAAGCCAAACTTTATCCGGGAAGATATCAACCAACTGGAGTACAGGTTCTTTGACATGGACAAAACCTTTCAGGGTGGCAATGAATTCAGGTTTGTGAATTTCCGATCGCTGAATTATCCGGGGCAAAATACGCTGAGGCTTGACAAGGGTCACAAGCCCTATGACCTCTTTGTCAACATCGACAAGCCCCGGCTTTTCCAATCATACGCCCAATATCCAGACATCAACGGAAATTATTATCCGGACAATGCCGATTATCAGCAAGAGCCATGGATCAGCGCCAACTATTTGTACGTGAATTTCGCGCTACAAACTCCTGCGATGAAGGGGGATGTTTATGTCATCGGCGCTTTTAATGGATGGGCCCGCAC
>JAYVEZ010000126.1:0-4351 GCA_043773645.1 Cytophagales bacterium | reverse complement strand
ATTTCCCAATCCCCAAAACCGGTCGGGAAAGTGACTGAAAGAAGCTATAAAATGAAGAATGAATTTTTCCTTGGGAAAATAGATTGTTCCGTCACTGGCGAACACAAGTTGGTTACGCACGGTATAGAAGGAGACGTTCTTCAGGTTGGAAGTACGCGTCGTAGAGTCGTGCCACAGCTTGAAAAAGAAAGTGCCTGCCACACCGGCGCCCCACAGATATTCTGGTGACTTTACAAGGACCGGGAACAGCACCAGCCGTTTTTGCTTTTTCGCTATCACAGGAATGACATCTTCGTCGGTTTTGATATCTGCTTTTGAATCTGCCTGCGACCATGCAGGAAATGTGAAAAACACGAGCAGCCAGGTGATGAGGTGAAGCCTTCCTATAGACATTAATATTGCATTTTGAGGTTTGCAAATGGGGTTTAAGTTAACCCTTTTTACAGACGCAAAACGAAAATTCTTATGGAAGGAATCTTGGGTGACCTTACCAGTCCTTAAAAACGATTCTTTTGGAAGAATTTCCGCAGGTAGTTGAAGGCAGAATGGTCTTTACCCAGCGTAAAGAAAAAATTGGAAGGAAGTTTATAGAGCCTGGCCCTTCGGAGATCATCGTAAAATTTCTCGGAAGATGGTGGGGTGGAGGAGCCTCCCTTTTCCGGAGGAAGAACGATGACTCCTCCGGATTGTCTTATGATTTCTGAAAGTTCCTGGGCAAGGGTGGCCGACATGAATGGGTCAATAATAACAATGTCTACCGGGTTGGTTTTCAGGTGAGATACCAGCTCGATTTCAAGTTCACCGGCTGCAATGTGTGGCTCCGCAAGGACCTCCGAGGATTGTGCCCGTGTATGGGGATAATGCTCCATGTAATAACCGTGCGCCTCGAGGAGTGAATGGTACACAGAGCGGGTGGCAACAGGCTGGACTGGGCTGGTGGTAAATACTTGCAACCTGGCTTTCATTCTCTGGGCCAGTTCACATGCCCACGCATAACCTTCAAAATACGGGTGATCGATCGAAAAAGGATAAAGCAAAGTCTTTGGGACACTCATTCCACCTTTTGAGCCGGGGATGAGGCAAAGTCACGCTAGCCCATGGTAAATAGTTCGATTTGTTCAAGCACCTGCTCCAGTCCGTAAGTGATGGACAACGCATACAACATATTGAGTTTTTCACGACTGCGTTTGAGTCTCATTTTTACGGCGCTGCCCGATATGTTTAGTTGTGCCTGGAGGTTTTCAACCGATTCACCCTGGAGGTACTTCAGGTTGAGCAATGACCTTTCCTTTTCGGGAAGGGCGTTGATGAGGGAGTACATAATCAACTCTTGTTCGGCACGTTCAGAGTTCTCTTCGGCTGCCGGAGATCCATCATACTGGTCGTCGTCACGGACTGTGTTTTCTTCGAGTGAATGAAATTGGAACCGGCCGTTCTTCTTCAGTGTGGCAAGGCAATGACGGTGGGTGATGGTGTAGAGCCAGGTAGAAAATGAAGATTCACCTTTGAAAGAGTGGATGTTGTCAAAGGCTTTCATGAGTGACTCCTGGGCAAGATCAAATGCCTCCTCCTGTTTCTTAGTGAATGAGAAACATTTGTTAAAGACCTTTTTATAGTAGCGGTTGTACAGCTCACCCAGGGCTGGTCTGTCTTCCTGACGGATGGCAGTCACCAATTCTTCGTCGCTGGCAGCGGAAAGGGATCGTATTGACATAGACTTAAGGGGTATAGGTTGACCCTATAAAAGTATGTTAGCCGGAGTATGTCAACCGAGGGTGAAATGCGTATTTGCAAAAAAGCGGCAATTCGCACAGTGGTAAGAGAAATGCCTAGTGGAAATGCTGGATGCTGGATGCTGGATACTCGATGCTGGATACTTGTAACTGAATACTGGCCACCGATTACCGCTTACTGATTACCTCTTACCGATTACCTCTCACCTCTTACCTCTTACCTCTTACCTCTTACCTCTTACCTCTTACCCCTTACCTCTCACCTCTTACCTCTCACCTCTTACCACTACCCTCAAATAATCCCCTTCTCAATGGCATACTTCACCAGTCCCACCGTGTTCTTCACCTGGAGTTTCTCGAGAAGGTTTCGGCGGTGGGTGTCAACGGTGCGGATGCTGATGAAGAGCTTTTCAGCAATCTCACCGTTAGAGAATTCCTGGGCAATCAGTCTGAGCACTTCTATTTCCCGGTCGGAGAGGGGTGACTGAATCGACTTCTTTTGCTCACCGGGTGCCGCCTTCTGTGAGGTGATCGTCTGCAACAAAGTGGCCGATACTTTTTGACTGAAATAGCTGTCACCCTTGGCCACTGTATGGATGGCTGTAAGCAATTCTTCGCGCCCTGCATTTTTCAATAGATAGCCGCTGGCTCCGGCCTCAAGCATCTTGATAATATATTCGGACTCTTCGTGCATGGTGAGCCCCAGCACATGGAGGTGTGGATACAATGCTTTGATCGATGCGGTAGCCTTGATGCCATTGGTCTCGCCCAGGTCGATGTCCATGAGCACCACATCGGCTGGGTGCTCTGCCAATACTTTGAGGACATCCTCCGCATTTTCAGCCTCGCCCACCACCTCGATGTCTGCCTCCCGGTCTAAAAGGCCACGCAGCCCCACACGGATAATTTTATGATCATCAGCAATTATGACTTTAAGGGTACTCATATTGGTGTTTAACTAATACTACTTTGCCAAGTTTAAACAGAATGCCATGTTGCGCAACACGGGTTTGCAACCAGTGATCGAGATATCCGAAGCAAGGTCACGAAGATCACAACGAACCACAACGAACACGAAGAATTGGGGTAGAATTTGATAACAACTGTATTTCGTGGTGTTCCTTGTGGCATCTTGGTGTTCTTTGTGACCCAAAAATACTAACATTACAAAGTAGGACTAATCGCTATTTCAACTCAATCTAATCGTTCAACTCTATCGGAAGAAGTTTGTTGCCTTCCTTTTGTCCAGGTTGCTTTTTCAAGCAGATAGTACAAAGGGGGAAGCACGAGGGGTGCAAAAATCAATGTACTCGTTAACCCCCCGATGATTACGGTAGCCAGGGGTCGCTGCACGTCTGATCCGATGCCTGAGGAAATGGCGGCAGGCACCAAACCGACAATGGCCACAATTAATATGGACAAGATGGCCCTCAATTGCTCGGAGGAGGCGAGGGCCACCATGAGCTTCAAATCATTCCCATGGGTATCTTCAAGTCGCTTGATGGCAGACACGAGCAGCACGCCAGCCATCACTGAAATCCCAAAGATGGAAACGAAGCCTACGCCCGCAGACACGTTGAAGTGATATCCCCTGAGCATCAACGCAGTGATTCCACCACCCAAGGCAAACAGGATGCATGACATCGCCACCAGTGTATGCCGGAAATTCTTAAACAATGAAAACAAGAGGACAAATACCATCACGATGGTGAGTGGAATGGTGATCGACAGTTGTTTTCCAGCCCGTTCAAGATTTTCATATTGTCCTCCATAGATGACACGGTAGCCTTTGGGGATGTGAAGGGCAGCATCAATTTTTTTTCCCACCTCAGAAACAAATCCCCCCTGGTCGCGGCCCCGGATGTTCGTTCGCACCGTAGACATGCGCTTGCCGTTTAAGCGGTAGATATTCGTTTGCCCTTCGGAGAACCGGATGTCAGCGAGTTCACTCATTGGGATGAGCGCACCTTGCGCGGAGGGCACCTGTAGGTTTTGTATGGATGCCAGCGTATTGCGGCTTTCGGCAAGATACCGAACAACGATATCGTATCGCTTGGCACCATCATATAATATGGAGATGGCTTTCCCACCAATGGCGGCCTCTACCATCGCCTGAATGTCATTGACGTTGATGCCATACCGTGCTGCGTTCTCACGGTTGATGGCAATGGACAATTGCGACTGTCTGCCCTCTTGTTCGATATTTACGGCCACCGCTCCCTGCGCACTTCGCACGATATCAGCGATGGTATCGGCTTTGCTGCGCATGAATTCCAAATCTTCTCCCACCACCGAAATGGCAAGGTCTGCCGCACTGCCCGTCACGATTTCCATCACCTGGTCAATGATGGGCTGACCGGTTGAAAAAAATGCGCCCGGGAATTTCTTTTGAAGGTCATTCTGTATCCTCGCAACAAGTTCCTTCTTCTTGATCGTGTCACTCCATAAATGATAGTCACGGAGGCCAACGAGAATTTCTGTGCGGTTGGTAGGGAAGGGGTCAGTGCCATCATCGTTGCGTCCGGTTTGCGTGATCACATAATCGATGGGTGGATACTTGGCGATGATCTTCCGGATGCCCGGGGCGATCTTCGCATTCTCCTGGATGCTCACGCCCG
>JAYVEZ010000125.1:0-2222 GCA_043773645.1 Cytophagales bacterium | reverse complement strand
AACACCAGGGATTCATCGTCGATGTCCGCTATTCCCAAAGTCCAGCCGTCCTGCGACAACTCCGTGCATAAAGCCTTTCCCAATCCCGATGCTGCGCCGGTTACAAAGGCCCTTTTTTTCGGATGCTGTTGTGATAGTGTGTAAAGCATGGTTTTGTTCGTTAGGCTAACTAATATTTGCAGTTTCAAATAGAATCCTTTTCTATGGCCATTCCCCCTCGTTCACCCAAATTGCGGATCACATGGATGAGTTGACCAAAACGCGGATCTTTGGAGTGTCCCTGCTTCCAACGCGCGTAAATCTGCTGGGCAATGACAGCGTTTTTAAACAGTCCAAAGACATAATAAAACAAAGGGCTATTGGAAGTGCGACCGCTTTTCTCGACATACCTGGATACCACCTCGGCACGTGTAAGATTTCCGGGAAGCCAAGATACATTAAACACTTTTGCAAGATCACCATCGCCCCCTTCAGCCCAATACGCAAGTGAGGCACCCACATCCATCCAGGGATCACCCACCGTCGACATCTCCCAGTCCAGCACTCCGATGATCTCTGTCAGATTATTTTCTTTGAGAACAAGGTTGTCATATTTGTAATCGTTGTGGAGCAAGGTTGGAGCTGTTTCAGGAGGTTGATGAGAATGAAGCCAATGACTCAACAAATCCACTGTGTCGATTGTATCTGTCTGCGCGTCTACATACCGCTTTGTCCATCCTTCCACCTGACGCTGCACATAGCCTGTGGGCTTCCCGAGTTGAATCAATCCTGTCTTTTCAATATCAATGGCGTGAAGCGACACCAAATTATCCACCAACGCCTCTGATATTTTTCGCATTTCGGATGGAGTAATTTGGATATCCTTGACGGAAGAAGGGCGCAGTATGACGCCCTTGATCCGTTCCATGATGTAGAAAGGTGTGCCAATCACTTCAGCGTTCTCGCAAAGAAGGATGGGCCGAGGAATTTTGGAGTAGTGGTCACGCAAGAGGGACAGGACTTTAAATTCCCGCGCCATATCATGGGCTGATTTAATCGCAGCGCCGGATGGTGGACGTCTTAGAATATATTCATTTTCTCCTGCACGCAGGAGGTAGGTGAGGTTCGAATACCCTCCAGGAAATTGTTGCTGTTCTGTTACAAGGCCAATGGGAGCACCGATCTCATGCAGGTAATCATTCAGAGCGGCCAGGTTTATTTCTTCACCTGTTCGAACCTTGCCAGGTTGATCTGCCGCGATCATGCAACCCTCTTTTTCTTTTTGATGTCAAGACCATAGCCTTTCAGAATGTTCAACGCCAAACTTTGCTTGTGCACTTCATCAGCGCCATCCCAGATTCTGGCTCCTCGTTCATGCTGGAACATGGTGGCGAGCATGGTTTCATCCGTAAGCCCAAGGGCGCCGTGCACCTGGATAGCACGGTCGAGGACTTTGAGCATGATGTTTGCCACATAGAACTTAATACC
Organism: Cytophagales bacterium; assembly: GCA_043773645.1. Classification (GTDB taxonomy): domain Bacteria; phylum Bacteroidota; class Bacteroidia; order Cytophagales; family Cyclobacteriaceae; genus ELB16-189. The sequence continues at coordinate 755 of JAYVEZ010000125.1, read as the reverse complement.
GGAAATCCGATGGCGGGCGGCTGCCGCACCTTCGGTATCAATTGTTGCGGCCACGCTGAGCACCAGAAGACGGGCCGCATCGATTTCCACACGGCTCTCCGCGATAAATCCCTGGATGAATTGCTTTTCGCCAAGCATAACGCCTTCATCCATTTCACGAGAGACGGCGCGCTTGCACATCAAGTCGAGCGCCTTTTCAGCCATGCCAATCCAACGCATGCAATGGTGAATGCGGCCAGGACCCAACCGCTCCTGTGCAAGCAAGAATCCGGATCCTTCTTCTCCAATCAGGTTGGACACGGGCACTTCGCAATTCTCAAAGCGGACTTCCGAATGACTCGCCCACCCGGCACCGACCTCACCAAAAATGGGAATCTTTCTAATGTGTTTGAAGCCTGGATTGCTCGTTGGCACAATGATCATGCTTGCACGCTGATATTTAGCAGCGTCAGGATTGGTGACGGCCATGACAATTGTAAATGTTGCTCCCTCAGCACTCGATGAAAACCACTTATGACCATTGATGATGTACTTGTCTCCTTTTTTCACTGCAAGGGTGCCAAGGCGCGTGGGGTTGGAACCGGCAAACTCCGGTTCTGTCATTGAAAAACAGCTCCGAATTTTTCCTTCCATCAATGGATGGAGGTAGGTCTTCTTCTGTTCCTCGGAACCAAACTTGCCCAGCAATTCGGTATTGCCGATATCGGGTGCCTGACAATTAAAGGCATAATGTCCGTAAAACGGAGTCTGTGCCA
>JAYVEZ010000124.1:0-7997 GCA_043773645.1 Cytophagales bacterium | reverse complement strand
CTGCCGTAACGTCCTCATCATCAGGATTTTTAGTCCAGGGCGAAGGCAGAGATATCAACGTCCTTCGCACTTCTCACAATGAAAAAATTTATCTAGTTTCAAGGAATAATCAATCGCTGTCAGCGTATCAATTACGAAAGAAATAATATCATGAAGAAGACATTAATGTTGCTTTGCATGGGGTGTTGTGGCTTCGTCGCTTTAGGTCAACAGAAAGATTGGCTCATTGAAGCAAGCTCCATCGACCCAAATCATTATTACGGAGTCACGGTGGCGAATGGAATGATCGGGCTGGTGTCCTCTCCTGAACCGATGAAGGTGAAGGACGTCGTGCTGAATGGTGTATACGATTATTACCAGCGCGGCCGGGTTTCCAACATCCTGAAGACATTCAATCATGTGAATATGAACCTGGATGTGGATGAGCAACGCATTTCGCAAAAGGATATCACCAACTACAAGCAAGTGCTTGACATGAAGAAAGCTTTTCTGACCACCACTTTTGATGTGGGTGATAAGCTGAGTGTTACCCACACGATGATGGCCGTGCGGCATTTACCCTATACGGCACTGACCATGGTAGAAATCAAGGCAAAAAAGGATGTAAAGATAACTCCCATGAGTGTGATTGAAGCACCCAATCACCTGATCGATGTGCATAATCTGTACAGTCAGATTGACCGACCCCACGTAACCATTCCCCTGTTGACTTCAGTGGCTAAGAGTCCTTCCGGAAAACATACGGTGGCTGTCAGCAATAGCTTTATATTCTCTGAAGGGCATGGTCAGGAGCCGGCCATCATCCATGAAGATTGGGACTACAATATGCACCTCGCAAAATTTACCAAAGTGATCAAGGCTGGGGAGAGCTATTCTTTCAGCGTTGTTTCTTCGGCCACATCCACTGAGCAATTTGAAGATCCTATGAATGAGGCGGAGCGACTCACGGTGTTTGCTAAACTGGAAGGCACCAGCAGACTGTTGCAAAGGCATACCGAGGCTTGGGAAAAATTATGGCAGGGTGATGTGGTGATTGAAGGTGACTTGCAGGCGCAGAAAGATATTCGGTTTGCTTTGTATCATTTATATTCCTTCGTACGTGAGGGCACAGGTTACAGTTTGTCACCCATGGGACTTTCCGGGCTGGGTTACAATGGTCATGTTTTTTGGGATACTGAATTGTGGATGTATCCTCCGTTGCTTGTGCTTCAGCCTGAGATTGCCAAATCAATTCTGGAGTATCGATTCAACCGACTTGAGGCAGCGAAGAAGAATGCTTTCTCACACGGGTATCAAGGCGCCATGTTCCCGTGGGAGTCTTCCGATGAAGGGACTGAAGACACTCCGGTTTGGGCTTTGACTGGTCCATTTCAGCACCACATTACGGGATGTGTGGGCTGGGCGTTCTGGAAATACTACCAGGTAACCAAGGACAAACAATGGCTCAAGGAAAGGGGCTATCCCGTATTGAAAGAGGTAGCCGATTTTTGGGCGAGCAGGGTAGAGCGCAAGGGGCCTGGTAGATATGAAATCAATAACGTTATCGGAGCCAACGAGTGGCAAGAAAACATTGACAACAATGCATTTACCAATGGCATGGCAATTACGGCCCTGCGGTATGCCACGCAGGCTGCAAAGGAACTAAGTTTGATACCGAACCCTGACTGGGAGGTTGTGGCCCAGAATATTCCCATCCTGAAGTTTCCCGACGGCACAACGAGGGAGAATGCTACCTATGATGGAGTGGAGATTAAGCAGGCGGATGCCAACTTATTGGCCTATCCACTCGACATCATCACGGATCGGATTCAAATAGAAAAAGACCTGAAATATTACGAGCCGCGATTTTCGGCCAGTGGACCTGCCATGGGTCACGCGGTGCTGGCTACTTTATATTCGAGGCTGGGCGATCCTGAAAAGGCTTATGACATATTTGTAAAGAGTTACAAGCCCAACGAAGTTCCACCTTTCGGAGTGATATCAGAAACGGCGGGTGGTACCAATCCCTATTTTGCAACGGGTGCCGGAGGAATGTTGCAGTCAGTTATTTTTGGTTTTGGCGGACTACAAATCTCGGACGCTGGTATTCAACAAACAAAACATAAGCTGCCGAAGAAGTGGAAGTCCCTTGAGATAAAAGGAGTGGGTATCTCAAACACAAATTATTCAGTGAAATAGTAAAAGCGAATGAAAGTTTAAGAACTTTCGGATTGTTAAAGCAAAATGTTATGAAGAATGTAGTGTTGTTTCTTGGGGTGATCTTACTTGTTTCTTCTTGTTCAACTGACAGGGCTGACTATAAGGCCAAAGTACAGAACCCTGAATTCCTGCATCGCTCTATTAAGGCAGTCACCGACAGGATTGTGCACGATATATTCTCTCCCCCGGTAGCCAGTAGGATTTACGCATACAGCAGCATCGCAGGATATGAAGCGCTTATTCCCCAAAACAAAACCTATTTGAGTCTGGCCGGTCAGGTTCATGGTTTGGAGCCGATTCCGCAGCCTGATGCAAACCAGGAGTATTGCTTTCCGTTGGCATCCGTTCAAGCCACCTTGAGGGTAGGCAGGGCCCTCGTCTTTTCTGAAGACAAACTTGATATTTTTTACAATGGTATCCTCGAGGAATTTAAGGTTGCCGGTGTGCCCGATGATGTGTTTGAGCGTTCAATTGAGTACGGAACGAAAGTCGCAGACCATATCCTGGCCTGGGCCTCCAAGGACAACTATAAGCAGACAAGGTCGTTTCCCAAATACTCTATCCAACAGGACCCTTCAACCTGGCAACCGACGCCTCCAGCGTATATGGATGCTGTGGAGCCGCATTGGAACAAGTTAAGAACCTTTGTGATGGACTCCGCTGCCCAATTCGTGCCAGCACGTCCTACTCCTTTTTCAAGCGATAAGAAGAGTCAGTTTTATAAAGAAGCTGTGGTGGTGTATGAAACAGGGAAGAACCTTACGGAGGAACAGCGCGCCATTGCCAGCTTTTGGGATTGCAACCCTTTTGTCATGAATGTCAAAGGGCATGTTATGTTTGCGACCAAGAAAATTTCGCCGGGAGGGCATTGGATGAACATCACCAGGGTGATCTGCAATCAGCAGAAAGCAGACATATTTCAATCTGCCGAGGCTTATGTAAAGGTATCATTGTCGTTGATCGATGCATTTATCAGCTGTTGGGATGAGAAATACAGGAGTAAGCTGATCCGCCCTGAAACGTACATCAATCGGTATATTGATGAAAACTGGATCCCTCTTTTGCAAACACCACCATTTCCAGAATATACTAGCGGGCACAGCGTCATCTCAAGTTCTGCCGCCGTGACATTGACTTCACTCTTTGGCGACAAGCTTGCGTTCACCGACTCAACGGAGGTGGAGTTTGGTATGCCTCCGCGAAATTTCACTTCGTTTCTTCAAGCCTCAGATGAGGCGGCCGTCAGTAGGATGTATGGTGGAATTCATTACATACCAGCCTGTGAGATAGGAAAGTTGCAAGGACGCGAGATCGGTAAGTTTATCCTGGAGCGTGTCAAGACCAGGAAGGTGGGGGGATAGTACTGCTGGTCTCAAGGATTTGTGTCTTGCTTGTGCTCACCTGCCTGGGGACATAACCTGACCGAGGTCCACATAATCTTCCTGATACCCGGCACCATCCATGACTTTAATCCTGGCTCCTGGCAGGGGTGATGGTGTGAAAAGGATACCCTTCGTGGAGCCAAGCGTCAGCAGAAAGGGACCTGGCCCTTCCGAGATAATGCCATCAATCACCAGGTTCCAACGCTTTCTTTTGTATTGATATTATAGGGATCTTTGCAAGTACTGAACAGAAGAATTGGCAAAATGAAACTTATGAGTCCGGTCTTTATTAAGAGGCCTGTGGTGAATAGTTTGTCAGAAGAACCAATCTGGTCTTGCGTTTGTACTTCCTCTGACCGAATTGCAATTCAGGCAATAGCCATAATAATTTCCAACTCCACCAGGAACACTCCAGTCCCAGACGCATGATGTAACATCGGTTTTGGTGATGTATCCGCGATCAACATATATCCTGGTTAGCTTCCGTGCTGAGGCTTCAAAATAGCCGTATACAATTTCTGAGGGATCATTCACGTTGTGAATATTTCCAGGGACTGAGGCTGCAGGCGTATCAAATATAGATCCGCTTCTTTCTGTAAGGAGCTGGACTTTTTTCCAATAATCGAAGGTGTTTTTGTTCATCGAATATTGACTTATATTGAAATAATGTCTTACCATAAAAGTAAAATCCACTCCCCGTGTTTGTAATAAGATATCTCTAAGCGCAGAAGTCTGATAGTCTGTTGTTTTAATAACCTGTAAGTTGAATTTGCTGACCTCCTGATAGATGTAACAATAGGGTGGACAGGCGAGGGCCCTTGGGCTGCAGCTGGGGATAATGCAGTAGACTTCATCAATGGCCCATCGGAGATATGCTGCTTCTGTTTCTTTTGGAAGGTTGGTATTCAGGTAAACCTTTACGTTGTCATTGTTGACTAAGATTCCTTCCGAACTCACTATTTGTTCGGTAATGTATTGATAGTAAGCACTGTCGGTTGCTTGGGGCGAAGACATTTTTTCGGCTGATGATACGTAGTGACGACCATCCGGCAATATAATATCAAGGGTGTATGTTCCTGTCTTTCGCCCCTTTACAGACAATTGATCCAATTGGTATTGTCCGTTTCCAAGGTCTTTTAAGTTTTCCTTCGCTCCGGTTTCATCTGATATGCTGAGGAGTGCGCCGACCAAAGGATCCGGGCTTTTCTTTGTGCCGGTCGAGATGCCAAGCTTGAGGTATTGGGGGCCTGCATCGTCGGTGATGACCCCGTTAAGGGTCATGTTGCCGCTGCTTCCGTTTACCTTGATGGTATATGGATCCTTACAGTTGCTAAACACCAACAGAATGAGAAACAACAATATATTCTGCAGACGCATGGCTAGAATGAAAAGTTATACGTGATCGACGGCAGGGCACTTCCCAATATGGATAATTTGTATCCTTGAGGTACGAGGGTACCCGGAGGCTGCTGATAAAAGACTGAATAGGCATTCCTTCTGGCAAACAGATTGTATACAGAAAAAGTAAGGTTATCTTCTATTTTGTTAAACACATTGTTGATGGTAATCGATACATCCACTCTCCAGTAATCAGGTATCCTGTATTGATTGCGATCCGAATAGACAGGGATGGCAATGGATCCACCTGAATAGTTGGATACCAATGCCGAGGTGGGCCGACCAGTGCTATACGTAAAATTGGTGGCGAAACGTGCGTTCTTGCCCAGCTTGCGATTGGCCGTCACATTGATGGTATTTGGCTTGTCATAATTGGTGGGGTACCAGTTACCCTGATTCACCTGTTCTTCAGGATGACTGCCATCGACTTTTATGAAGGACCGCAGGTATGTGTATGAAATCCAGCCTGTCCAGGCTCCCAGATTCTTCTTTGCAAAGAATTCAATTCCATAGGCTTTACCTTTTCCTTGCAGGAGTTCTGTTTCAAGATGTCGGTTGAGCAGGAGTTGAGCAAAATCTTTGTATTCAACGAGGTTTGCTGTTGTCTTGTAAAATACCTCGGCCGAGAGTTCAAACATATTGTCTTTGGCATTCTTGAAGTATCCTATGGAGTAGTTATCCGCGATCTGGGGCTTGATGTACAGGTTACTCACTTGCCAAATGTCGATGGGGGTGGGGGCGGAACTGTTGGAGATCAGGTGTATGTACTGCCTCATTCTATTATAGCTGACCTTGATCGAACTCTGATCGGAAAGGCTGATTTTCGCAGAAATCCTTGGCTCGAAACCTCCATATGTTTTAATCACCTGGTTCTTGGCGAAAAAGGACGTATCTGTAATGGTAGACACACTTCTTACAGCCCCGGGCTGATAGGAATAAACAGTATCGGGACCCAGGTATTGATAGAGCGAGTATCTCAATCCAGCGGCAATTGAAAAGATAGGGGATATTGTATATTCTTCGTTGGCGTAGAAGCCGAACTCGCGACCCCGATCTTTTTCAACCCGCTGGCCCTTGGTCATGGAGCCTTCACCGTAAGGTTTTGAAATCTCCGGTTTGCCGTTGTAGAGATTTGCATCTGCTCCAAAATTGATCGCATGCTTTTCTTTGTTGGTATAGAGAAAATTCTGCTTGAGCTGGTAGTATCCTATTCCATTTGACAAACTTCGGGCCGAGGCAATGGTGTAATCGTACAAGTTGCTTTGATAATCACCCGACACCGCAGTAAAGGCAGAAGACCAACTGTCGCTTATGATAGCTTTCCATTTAAGATTAAATAATTGTGTAGTGTAGTCGTAACCGAACTGATCGGAGTATCTGAAAAAGTCATTGCCACGGTAATAGGATAGGCTCAGGGAATTCAAGGGGCTGAACTTATGCGTTATGTTTGCATTGATATCATAAAAGGATGCCGAACTCTTTCTGACATCCGTATTGTCGACGGACTTTAGCATCCAATCTGAATAGGAAGAGCGTGCGCCAACGATAAAAGAAGTTTTGTTTTTCACGATGGGTCCTTCAACAGTCAACCGGCTGGATACAAGCCCAATCCCACCTTTCACCTTGATTTTTTCAAAATTGCCATTCCGTGTGCGTACATCCAGAACCGATGAAGCGCGACCACCAAATTGTGCCGGTACATTTCCTTTGTAGAGTGCAAAGTCTTCTACCACGTCAGGATTGAAATTTGAAAGGAGGCCCAGGGCGTGGGCAGAGTTAAAGATTTGCGCTCCATCCATAAGGATTAGGTTCTGATCAATTCTGCCTCCTCGCACATTGAATCCGCCGCTTCCTTCACCGACAGCATTCACCCCTGGCAATAATTGTAGACTTTTTATGACATCTACCTCACCCATGAAGGCAGGCAGTCTTTTGATTTCAGTAATGTTCAGCATGGTCACTCCAGCTTGAGGCGCCGAAATGTTTTCATCCTCTTTGCGTGCCTTAATGATTACCTCTTCCAGGGCCTCCGGCTTGTCTCCCATCTCGAAGTTAAGCACAGCGTTGGCGTAAATGGCGATCCGGATTTGAATGGGCTCCATGCCCAGGTGTCTGACTGATAAGCGATATTTTCCGGGTGGCAGGGAGATATAATATTTTCCATTGGCATCACTGCTATTGCCGTACTTGAATCCATCGACGAAGAGTGCGGTCCCGCTTGCCGGCGTGCGATCCAATAGGGAGACAACTGTGCCGGTAAGTGTAACCTTTGCACCTGGGGCAAAGACTTTGGTAGAATCTCCAAAGATCTTAATATTGGCTTTCTGGCCATTGACATTCTCCACGATCGAGAACAATGAGATGAGAAAAATAAAAACTCCCCGGCCTAAAACCATTCTATACAACACGCTAAATTTTGAGAAAACTACGCCATTATTGTTTTCTACCAAACCTTTCTTTGATGGTTGGTATTTCGGAAACATTTTTCCGCCCCCCAGTATATCCGTTACTGGTAAAAGTCTGCTCCTTCCAGGCCTTGCCAAAAACATAAGGTGCATTATAGCCATGGCTGGAAAGATATTGGATATAGGATTTGTAGTCGGAAGCGATTTCATAGTCAGCAACCTGCACGACATTAAAAAACTGAAGTTTATTGACATCAAAGGCTGCCACACCCGAATTGCGCAGCTCCGGTGGCAATGCAGGGAGGGTAATTAATTCACTTTGACCTGAAGCCCCAGTCACCACCCAACTGAAATCAATCGTTTGGCTGGCGTAGCCCCATCCCACAAGGTAAATATCAAAGTTTCCAAATGTGGCCAATGTAAGCCTTGAGTTGCCAATGTCTTTAAAAATAACCTGCGCTGAAAGGGGCGCGATATCAAACTTTTTGGTCGGATGAAAAGCGTTGATTCGAATAAAGTTGTCACTATAAATATTTTCAGAACCATATACAGGAAAGGAAGAGCCTGGAAACTCGATCTTAGCCTGGTTCTGGTTTAGACTGAATGTCCCCAG
>JAYVEZ010000123.1:0-22959 GCA_043773645.1 Cytophagales bacterium | reverse complement strand
TACATTCATTGATTTCCGTAATACCATGGATAAAACACTTTACTTCCGATTAGAAAATTATGATAAGGACTGGCGTGTTTCCGGAGCGGAAGACAGGATGCCCTATTACAAGGTACCTCCAGGTAAATATATCTTCAAGGTAAAAACCACCAACAGTAGAGATGGAGAATGGATAGAGAAAAGTATGGCTATCATAATTTCTCCGCCTTGGTGGAATACCTGGCAGGCTTACGCTGTGTATGTCGTGCTATTTATTGCATCTGTTTATTCAGTACATCGCTTTCAAAAAAAACGGGTTATCCGGGTAGAGCGTGAACGAACAAGGGAGCGGGAGCTTGCGCAGGCTAAGGAAATTGAGAAAGCCTACACAGAACTAAAAGCCACTCAAAGCCAACTCATCCAATCCGAAAAGATGGCGTCCCTCGGCGAGCTCACTGCCGGCATTGCCCACGAAATCCAAAACCCACTTAACTTCGTTAATAACTTCTCCGAAGTAAGCAGCGAGCTCCTCGACGAAATGAACGCCAACTTGGCGTCTGGCAACTTGCAACCGGCAACGGAAATCGCCCGCGATGTAAAACAAAACCTCGAAAAGATTCTCCACCATGGCAAACGTGCCGACGCCATCGTCAAAGGCATGCTCCAGCATAGCCGCAGCAGCAGTGGCGTGACAGAACCTACCGACATCAATGCCCTGGCAGATGAATACCTGAGATTGGCTTATCATGGTCTGAGGGCTAAGGACAAATCATTTAATGCAACCCTGAAAACAGATTTTGATCAAGCGATAGGGAATGTCAATATCATTCCTCAGGATATCGGCAGGGTAATTCTTAATTTGATCACCAATGCTTTTTATGCTGTAAATGAGAAAAAAAGAGCAGCTGCTGATAATTTTGAGCCGACGGTGACCGTGAGCACGAAGCGGGTGGGCTCCCCTCCAGGCCTGCCTGCCGTAGCTTCAGCGAAGGCTGGGGCCAGGGGCAGCGCGGGAATGATCGAAATCTGTATCAAAGACAACGGCCCCGGCATTCCTCAAAAAGTCCTGGACAAAATCTTCCAGCCATTCTTCACCACCAAGCCCACCGGGCAAGGAACGGGGCTGGGTTTGTCGATGAGTTATGATATCGTGAAGGCGCATGGAGGAGACATTAAAGTAAACACAAAGGAAAATGAAGGCTCAGAGTTTGTCATTACACTACCTTGTTAGGCACGGCGGGGTCCCGATAGCTATTGGGATGAGGGTGGAGACGATGGAGGGTGAAGGTGCTGAGTTCTGCATTCAGTTACCGACATCATGAAAGTAGCCAGGAATTCCATTTTTGCACGTTTTTGCAAAAATGGAGTTTAATTCCATATATTACATATTGTAACAAATAGGGAATGCCGTGATTGACCGACTCATACTCCCATCGGCTAAGAAAGCCCTTGGCCAGTTCCGGGCGCTTTGCATTACCGGTCCCAGGCAAAGCGGGAAGACGACATTGAGCAAACTGCTGTTCAAGGGCAAGCCGTATGTAAATTTTGAGAACCCTTCTGTACAGTATGAAGCCGAGCTGAATCCCGAATTGTTCTTTAAGAAATACGGTCACGGTGCCGTGTTCGATGAAGTTCAAAGGACCCCCCATGTATTCCGATACCTGCAGGAAATCCTCGACAACAATTCCAAAAGAGGGCAATTTATCTTAACTGGCTCGAATAATTTTTTGCTGCAGGAGCGAGTTTCGCAATCACTCGCAGGAAGGGCTGGATATTTGTCTTTGTTGCCCCTCAGCTACGCGGAATTGGTCCATTCAAAAATGGATGAAGGCAACGTAAACAACCATATACTCGCAGGTGGTTATCCGGAAATATGGAATGAAAGATTAAATGCCAATACGTGGTTGGATGGCTATGTGCAGACTTATGTTCAAAGGGACGTAAGACTGCTGAGAGATATTACAAACCTGGCCACCTTCAACCGCTTTATCTATTTGTGCGCAAACTATGCCGGGCAAATCCTGAACAGGGATGAACTGGCAAAGAAAACGGGGGTGGACACGAAGACCATCCTGGCTTGGCTGGGTCTTCTGGAAAGCAGTTACATCATTTATCAATTACCACCCTGGCATAATAACATGAACAAGCGGATTATTAAAAGTCCAAAAGTCTATTTTTATGACACCGGCTTATTGTGTTATTTACTTGGGATTAAGACCGAATTGGCTCTTAAGAAGAACAAAGCCTACGGTTCCATTTTTGAAAACTGGCTAATTTCAGAAATAAGAAAAAATGATTTTAACTCTGCGAGAAAAGAGGGAATGTATTTCTTCAGGGACAGTACAGGCAATGAAATTGATTTGATCATCGAGCGGGAGGGAGAGCCCATTGCCATTGAAATTAAATCGGGCAACAAAGCATCAGAGGCCATGCTTCACGGACTGAAGTATTGGCAAAAACTCCGACCCGAAAGTCAATGCCTGTTGCTGCATGGTGGCCAGACTCACGAAATTATCAATGAAAGAATGAGTGTTTTGCCATGGACAGAAGTCGTAAACCTATAACTCCTTCTTACAAAATAGTAAGAAGACCCACGGGCCTGGGAACGGGACTGGGCTTGTCATTTAGTTATGATATTGTGAAGGCGCATGGCGGGGTCCCGATGGCTATCGGGATGAGGGTGGAGACAGAGGACGGTGTGGGGAGTGAGGTTACTATTCAATTACAAGTTTAAGCCTGCAAACAATGATAAGGACATTCGTTACTACGGTGATTTTAGCAGCCTCCTTCCACATTGGCCTATCTCAAAACATTTATACCGATAGCCTAAGACAGAAACTTGCCATTTCCAAAAATGATACCAGCCGCGTGTTGTTAATGGCAGAGTTATGTTTTTATTACCGCTATTCAAATTCGGATTCTTCTGTGTTTTATGGGGAACATTCACTGGCACTCGCCAAACAAATTAAATTCTTGAGAGGTGAATGCCAGGCTCTGGCCAGGCTGGGACTTGCCATGAGGGAAAGAGGTGATTTGCCAAAGTCATTGGAACTTCAATTCTCCGGGCTGAAAATTGCCGAAGACCATCACTTCATGATCGAACAATCGGGATGTCTCAGGCGCATCGGTCTTGTGTACATGGATTTAAAATATTATCGGAAGGCAATTGATTATTACCAGCGAGCACGAAAAATTGATTTGGCCATTGGCTATAAACGAGGCGAAGCGATTGCATGTATGAATATGGGAATGACCTATCAGTATATGAATAACCGCGATTCTGCCTTGTATTATAATGATAGAGCGTTCAAAGGACTTGGCTATATCAAAGACCTGATCACCGATGTTTACAGGACCCGCGGCGATATTGAAGCAATGAATGGGAATAAAAATACTGCGATTGCTTACTACAACCAGGGTATTCAGAAAGGTCTAAAGATTAATGACTACCGAACCGTTTCAAATATTTATGCCAATATGGCTTCTGTGTACAGGGCAATAAAGAAACCGGATTCCAGTATCTATTGCGCAACAAAGGGCATTGAGTATGGGCAAAGAACTGCTTTTAGAAGAGGAATATTTCTTTCTGCTACCCTCTTGTCACAATTGTACGATTCAGTCGACGCGAAAGAAGCGCTCCGGTATTACAAAATAGCCGCAGAGGCAAAGGACAGTTTGTTTGGGGCAGGCAATATTCAGACCATTCAGGCATTGGTCGCCAAGGAAGAATCAAGACAACAGGAAGTTGAGCAGGCAAAGGTGGCCTATCAAAATAAATTGAAGCAATACGGCTTACTCGCCGGCCTCGGCGTATTTTCCGTGATCGCTGGAATACTCTACAGAAATAACAGACAAAAACTAAAAGCCAACCAGGTCTTGGAATCCACCCTTGCCGATCTCAGATCCACCCAAACTCAACTCATCCAGTCAGAAAAGATGGCCTCCCTCGGAGAACTCACTGCCGGCATTGCCCACGAAATTCAAAACCCACTCAATTTCGTAAATAACTTTTCTGAAGTGAACAAAGAGTTGCTCCAGGAAATGAATGAAGAAATTGAGAAGGAGAATTTTGAAGAAGTAAAAGTGCTGGCAAGAGACGTCATTGATAACGAGGAAAAGATCCTCCACCACGGCAAACGCGCCGACGCCATCGTCAAAGGCATGCTCCAGCACAGCCGCAGCAGCAGTGGGGTGAAAGAACCCACCGATATCAATGCCCTGGCGGACGAATATTTGCGTTTGGCTTATCATGGTCTGAGAGCAAAGGACAAGTCATTCAATGCGACACTGAAAACAGACTTTGATGAAACGATCGGCACCGTCAACATCATTCCGCAGGATATCGGCAGGGTAATTCTCAACCTAATCACCAATGCGTTTTATGCGGTAAGTGAGAGGAAGAAAGCCGCCACTGATAATTTTGAACCGACGGTGACCGTTAGTACGAAGCGGGTGGGCGCCCCTCCAGGGGTTGGGGGCAGCGCGGGAATGATCGAAATCTGTGTCAAGGACAATGGCAACGGCATCCCGCAAAAAGTGCTCGACAAAATATTCCAACCTTTTTTTACCACCAAGCCAACAGGCCAGGGGACGGGGTTGGGTTTGTCATTGAGTTATGATATTGTGAAGGCGCATGGAGGAGACATTAAAGTAAACACAAAGGAAAATGAAGGCTCAGAGTTTGTCATTACACTACCTGGTTAGCCACGGCGGGGTCCCGATAGATATCGGGATGAGGGTAGAAACCAGGGAAGGTGAGGGAGGGAAGTTTATTATTGAGTTAACTGTATAGAAATGAGGTCGGCCAACCAACAGATGTACCGGTGGCAGCCCTTACTCCATGTATATAACAGGGAGAGTTTACTGAGTTTATTATTATCTTACCCACCTAATAATACCAAGTACAAACTATGAAAATACTGGTCGTCGATGACGAAAAAGATATGCAAATGCTGTTCGAACAGCGTTTCAGAAAGGAAATCCGCGAAAAGCTGGTTGAGTTTGTCTTCGCTTTTTCAGGCGAGGAGGCCATCACCTACCTGAACGGAAACCAGCAGGCAGTCCTGATTCTTTCGGATATCAATATGCCGGGCATGAGCGGCCTTGAATTGCTCGAGCACATCAAACACAAATACAAGACCCCTCCCCCGGTCGTCATGATGGTGACAGCGTACGGTGATAAGGAAAATCACGACATGGCCATGCGGCTGGGTGCCGATGACTTTCTTACCAAGCCAGTCGATTTCAGCATGTTGAAAGAAAAATTGAAAATCGGAATCTAATGGCAAAAATCCTGGTGGTCGATGATGAAGTCGACCTGGAAATGCTGATCAAACAGAAATTCCGTCAGAAAATACGGAACAAGGATTATGAGTTTGTCTTTGCCATCAATGGACAGGATGCCCTTGACAAACTTCAGGAACATCCCGATGCGGACGTGATCCTCTGTGATATCAATATGCCTGTGATGGATGGACTGACACTCCTTACCAAATTAAAAGAATCCAACTCCCTTGCAAAAGCAGTTATCGTCTCCGCCTATGGCGACATGGACAATATTCGGACCGCCATGAACCGCGGGGCATTTGATTTTGTCACCAAGCCAGTAAATTTTGAAGACCTGGATCTGACGATGCTCAAGACCATTGATCATGTTTTGCAGACCAGGCAAACACTCAAGGCCATCAAGGAGAATAATATTCTGAAGATGTATGTCGACGAAACGGTGCTCAACTTCATGGGCACCCGCGAGTTTGAATCTTCGCTCATGGCCAATGAAACAGTAAATGCTACCGTGGTATTTATTGACATCTGCAGCTTCACCACCATTTCTGAAACGCGTCCACCCGATGAAGTGGTAAAGCTATTGAACAGCTATTTTGATGCCATGGTGGCTGAAATTATAGCACAAGGCGGATACGTCGACAAGTTCATGGGGGATGCCGTCATGGCCGTCTTCCGCGGAGACTTCCACCTGGACCGGGCCATTGAAGCGGCCATCGCCCTCCGCAAGCGAATTGATGGCCTGCCACAACAAGTTGCCGATCTCTTCTACATGCCCAAGCTGGCCATTGGGATTAACAGCGGCGAAATGATCTCTGGTAACATTGGCTCGGCCAATCTCAAACGCCTCGACTATACGGTGATCGGTGATGTGGTCAACACAGCCCAGCGGTTGCAGGGAGTGGCTGAGCCCGGGCAAATTCTCATTGCGGAATCTTCTTATGTATTGGTAAAGGATTCATTCAATTGCCGTAAGGTGGGAGAGTTCGTTTTAAAAAATAAGAAGACGCCAGTGGTTCTCTACGAGGTGTTGGATTAGTTTATTGGGAAGAAACCTGGGTCCTAATGCCCAATACCTAATGCCTATAATGCCTAGTGCCTATTAAGTTTGGAAACCAGTTCCTGCAGGTGCTGTTTCTTTTTTTCCTCCCTATTTGTTTGCGAATACCGCGTATGGTACCGGTGTGATTCCAAAAATGTCTTTTGAATGAGATTCCACTCCCGTTCTGTCTCTACCAATCCCCCTGCTCTCATTTCCTGGCTAAGCCTGGCACCAATCTCATAAAAGTCTTCTCTTCCGAGATAATCCAGGTCGGCATCGCACAGTATTTTGTCCAACAAAGTTTGTGGTGTTTGAGGAATCCGGGTGGCCATGATCATTCCACAGATGACCACCAGTTTATTTTTGCTGAATCCAAAGGAGGGAAGGAATTGGTTTGCGATTTCGCAGCCTTTTTCCTCGTGTTGCCTGGGTGAAAATATAAATCCGGAATCGTGAAAGAGCGCGGCGATCCTAAGCAACTGCAGTTCTTCTTCGCTGACTTTTTCATTACTTCCAATCGTCATGACAGCTTGCAACACGTCCTGAATGTGGTCAAAGTTGTGATAAGACAACGAGCCTGGCAATTCTTTTTGAAGTTTGGTAATGATAAATTGTTCAGCACCCTGGTAATCCGGGGTGGCAGAAGTTTGAGGTAAATTCTTCAGCAGCGGGTCGACGTTTCGCCAAATCAAGTCGATGTCATTGCTGGCCATGGCTTTGTCCATCCACACCAACGCCTTCGAAGTATCCCCCAGCGCATGATACACATGTGCGATGTAGAGGTGAATCCCTTTTTCCTTGCGTTGACTTCTGGTGATGAGTTCTTCCAACAACACATTGGCCTTCTCCATTTGATGGAGTCCTACATGACCCGCAGCCTGATAGGCCACCATGGAGGGAGGTCGTATGTTGGAAAATTGAAGACCCGCCTGGACGGTGTCTACCGTCGACTGGAAATCTCCGGCAGTCAAATAGACTCGCGCAAGGTGATCTCGCTGGCGGAGTGAATGCGGATACAATTGCAATGCCTCCTGAAATGTAGAAATAGCTTCCTCATACCGCTTCAGGAGGTACAATGAAATTCCCAAATAATTGAAGGCCGCAACACTGATAGGATCGATGACCTTTGCTTTGGCAACGTATGAAAGCGCTTCTTCAGATCGCCCCATCATGTTCAGCACATAGCTGTACGTGTACAGCACATCTGCATTGTTGGGTCCAAGCTCCATTGCTTTTTGTAACCACTTTTCTGCAGCTTCAAAATCCTTTGCCATGAAGAATGCAACATATGCTTTGGTATGATAGTCATTGTCGGTTGCTCCCCGTTTGATGGCTTCAGGGAGATAAATATTGATTTTCTCAAGACTTTCTTCGGGGGAGAGATCGCCGTTCCACGACATCAGCGCTGAATAGGTGCTGGCTAAATGAGAATAGGCCTGACCAAAGTCCGGATCCAGTTCCAGTGCCTGCTTGAAATATTTTTCCGCAATCTTGTAACCTGCCAGGTTCCACTGATGAAAGGCATGTCGCCCTTTCAGGAATAGATCGTACGCTGCCAGATTCTTTGTGGGAATCTCATTCAGTTTGGCACTTTCATCTGGCAAGAGAGATGCGTTCAATTCTCTCGCCACGGTTTCAGCGACTGTATTTTGAATGGTAAAAATGTCTTCAAGGTTCTCGACAAAGACCTTTCCCCACACATGCTGGTCCAGGGCAGCGTCGATCAATTGGACGTGAATCCTGACTTTGCTTCCATGCGACTGTGCGCTTCCTTCCAAAAGGTATTTTACACCAAGTTCTGTTGCAATTTCTGCCGCCGACTTGGTTGTTTTTTCATAGCGCATCACGGATGTTCGTGAAATCACGCGCAGGTGGCGCAGGCTCGAAAGTTGAATTAGAATGTTTTCCATCACGCCATCGGCAAAATAAGCCTGAGAAGCATCCTGTGTCAGACTTTTGAATGGAAGCACGGCGAGGGAATTGTTACTCGCGGTTGACTTACCTGTCGGCTTTATTTTCGTTGCCTCCGCTTCTTCCTGGCGCGGAGCTTCATAGCCCTTGTCCTTGTACTTGATTCCGAAGACAATCTCTTTAACCGCATTCGCTACTTTGTTGATTTGATCGCGGTAGAAAGTCTTGTTTATATTTTTTTCAGGACTATCACTGGGAGACAATGGCCGGTTGACACCAGGGGACCTATATATAAATTCAATGGAACGCATGGCACTCCCCAGTTCATTTTCCAGAAGTGTTTTGTCCTCCGCATCCAGGTCATGGATTTTCAAAGGCAAAATGCGGCTTGCCACATTCCGGTTTGCAAGTTTGATGTCCCTCCCCAGTCCATCCGCCTGGGACATTTTATTGAAGACACAAAACTCATGCTGCCAGGCAAAACTGCGGGTATCGCAATAGGTTTGTGAAATGATGGGAATCAAGATGAGCGATTTCAGTTTGCCCTCCAGGCTTTTATCCACGCTGTGCGTTTCCAGGAGGCCGTCGTGGGGATTGGTGTCGAAGTAAACCGATATGGGTTCTTTGATCGTGGCCGCCAATTCCTCCTGAAGGCTCTTGACCAACTCTGATACCCAGCCTGAACGATTATCGTTGTGACGATAACTGATGAATATGTCGTACTCAAACCCTGAGATAATCGATGCCATTATTCAAATATAGAAGGTTCTTTGCAACCTTGTCTATTTGTTCCCCCAAGGGATTTTATCGGATTTCCAGCTTAAACCCCACTCCGTGATAATTGACAATCTCGACGGAAGGATCAGCTTTCAAGTACTTCCTCAACTTGGAAATGAAAACATCGAGGCTGCGCCCCAGAAAATAGTCATCGTCGCCCCAGACGGCCTTCAATATTTCTTCACGCTTCATCACCCGGGATTGGTGGAGGCAAAGTAACCTGAGGACGTCTGCTTCTTTTTGCGTGAGGGTCTTGGATACATTTTCATGAACCAGGGTAAGATTGGAGAAATCGAAAGTATATCGGCCGAGGGTAAAAGTTTCGCCCGGCGAAACACCTGTGGATCTTTTAAGAAAAACCTCCATCCGAAGACAAAGCTCTTCCATGCTAAATGGCTTTACGATGTAGTCGTCCCCACCAGCGGTAAAGGCAGCAATTTTGTCTTCCAGCATGGACTTGGCAGTAACAAACAGAATGGGAATCCCTTTATTTTTTTCGCGAATGCTCTGGGCAAGAGAAAAGCCATCCTTCTTGGGCATCATCACATCGAGGATGCAGAGGTCGAAAGATGAATTTGCAAATGTTTGCAGACCTTCCTCGCCATCCTTGCACAGGATCACCTGATACCCTTTTGCTACAAGATTGTCTTTGATAACAAATCCGAGTCCGGGGTCGTCTTCAACGAGAAGGATTTTGGCACTCATGGCGTTAGGGCTCGCATTGATTTTGGTCAAGCCTGAATACCTAACGGGAGTGTAATGGTAAATGTACTTCCTTTTCCCGGTGCGCTCTCGAGGGACACTTTTCCTCCATGTTTTTCCACAATCAGCCTTACATAGTTCAGGCCAAGTCCAAAGCCCTTCACGTCGTGGATGTTCCCGGTGGGTACGCGATAGAACTTATGAAAAACTTTCTTTAGCTCTCCGGCAGGAATCCCGATCCCATTGTCTGACACGGAAATTTGAAGGCGATGGTTTATGTTTTGTGTTATAACGGTTATCTCAGGTTTTTGATGGTTGTATTTGAGGGCGTTGTCCAGCAGGTTATCCAGCACATTGGTGAAGTGGAGTTTGTCGATTTTGGCAACCGGGTTTGTTGCGTGAAGTTCAAAGTGAACTACACCTTGTTTTGACTCGATCAAAACGGAATTGTTCGTTACTGCCTCCTGGACAAGATCATTGATATTTATTGCCTCCACCTTCAGTCCAATATCTTCTTTGTCCAGTTGTGCCATTTGGAGCACGCGATCAACCTGTTGCTTGAGGCGTTGGTTTTCATTCTCAATGATGGTAGCGTAATTCAGCAGGCGCTCAGGCGAATGCACGATGGAGGGATCCTTGAGGACCCTGGAAGAAATGGCAATGGTGGAAATCGGTGTCTTGAATTCATGCGTCATGTTATTGACGAAGTCTTTCTGTATTTCTGAAAGCCTCCGCTGCTTGAGAATGACAAACAAGGTATACACAAAAAAGAATATGACCACCAGCATGACCGCTGATGAAAATCCCCAAATACCCATCTGACTTAAAATGTTAGCCTCCAGGAAAGGAAATTGCACCGCAAAATAGTAACCATCGTTGTTGAGTCTGGGCGTTTCAGGAAAACTGGAAATCAATTTTGTTTTCCCTGGTGAGATGTAGTTGCCCCCGACCACACATTTCTCCACGCAATCATAGATGCCGTATTCAAAATCGGTAATGTTGCGCTTCCCAAACTCTGTTACCAGTAAAAACTCCAGCACACTGGCGTCGATGGGTCCATTGACCAGCACGACGAAATAGTTGGTAGACACCTGGGTAATGATATTGGCGGTGGGCAGTGCGGTCTTGTTGATCTCAAAAATCTTTTGTGCCACATTATTAAGCGAAGTGGTTACATCGCGGTTGAACTGGTTTTCCCGGAGGTCAAAGGCCTTGCGCACCCAGTAAATCTGGGTAAATATGATTCCTGCAATGCTGATGGCTGCCAGGACAATGAAAATGCGCAACGTGGTTCTGCTCACCAGACAAAGGTAATTCGTATTCATACCCTGCGGGACAAGTTTAACAAGTCATTAACAAGGATTAGGACTTTATTAACAGCCCGGCGCGGATTTTGATGCGATGTTTGTATGGTTGAGTCGAACCAAGTAATTTTAACCCTAAACCTTAACTGACATGAAAAAATTGGTCTTTTTTGCTGCCCTCGTACTGGTAGCCCATGGCGCGTACAGCCAGGCGGCTACCACTTCTGCCAAAACGGATATGGCCGTGGCAGCAGTTGATAATCAGAACTACGATTTCGGAAAAATCAAACTGAACGTTCCCGCCACACATAAATTTGTGTTTACCAACACCGGAAAAGTTCCGATGGTTATCACGAATGCCCAGCCTTCCTGTGGTTGCACCACACCTGACTGGACCAAAGATCCCATTCCTCCCGGTGGTCAGGGTTTTGTTCAGGCTACATACAATGCTGCCAGCGTGGGTGCATTTGATAAGAAAGTAACCGTAACGGCCAATGTAGAATCAGGTGTGATCATGTTGTCCATCCGCGGTGAAGTTCAGGCAGAGCCCATCAAGAATTAAAGAAAAGAAAGTTGACAAGAAAAGAGTCAGGCGATGAGCCTGGCTTTTTTTTTACGGCTGGTAGAAAGTTTTCTACAACTCCCGTATCCAGATATTTCTGAATCTAATCTGATCGCCATGGTCCTGAATCCTGAGCGGCATTTTGTCGGGATGAACCATGTACCTGGGTTGTCCAATGAAAGCAGTGCCGCCTTTCAGGGCAACGTTATTTTGTATCAACACGCCATTGTGAAAGACGGTGACGCGTGCGGGAGAAACCACTCCACCGGTTGCATCAAAAACGGGGGCGGCGAAGGCAACATCATACATTTGCCATTCGCCGGGAGGCCGGCTCGCGTTGGCCAGGGGCATGAGTTGTTTGTAAATACTTCCGGCCTGGCCATTTGAGTAGGTGGGATTTTCATAAGAATTCAAAACCTGCAACTCATATAAGCTCATGAGAAATATTCCGCTGTTGCTGTAGCCCTGACCTTGCTTGCCTTCTGCTTTGGGTGCCAGCCATTCAATGTGGAGCTGAAAATTGTTAAACAACCTCTTCGTTTCAATCGCTCCGTTGCCAGGCTTCACAATCAATTCATTGTCTTTCACGGTCCACCCCGCTTCATTGTGTTTGAAATTAGGATCCCTTTGTTTCAGCATTTTTTCAATGTCGTCGGCCGTACCGGCTTCACCTTTGAATTGTGGATTTTGCCACTCGGCAAGACTCTTTCCATCAAATAATATGATCGCGTCAGAGGGCGCTTCCGTCGCAAGTTTTGCAGGGGTAACAATTTTTGGTTTTGGATCCCAGACTTCAGTCAGTTTAGGATCTTTTGCCGGGTCCTGCGCAAGTGAAGGGATGGACAGCGCACAAAATGCAACAAGGGCTATATAACGCATGATTGAAAAATGTTTAAGTGAAAGTAAGAAGGTGCGTGGAGAATGGAACATCAAATTTGTTGAGCGGTGAATCAGAACTTTACATACTGTTGAACAAGTTCTTTGTCCAATCCGGAGGCAACGGCCTTCTTCGCCTGGCGCCTCAGAATGAATTCAAATATGCTCATCCAGCCGGGCAAGTTGCTTTCGCTGATGTCAAACAACCATGCCAGTGCCAGCCTATTGTTAGGAAAACCCTTGCTATTGGTTTGGCCGTCTCGGGCAAGGCCATATCCGATTTGCAACGACTGTTCAAAACCCCGGCTGGCAGGTCGGAGCTCTACCCGGAATTTACAGACACGCTCAGAGGTGTTGAAGAATCGGTGGTTGATCAACGGTTCTGCGGTGATGGTTTGACCCGGTAGGAGGGTATAAATCTTTTTTCCAGCCTGTACCTTTAGCTCACCTTCCAGGCAATCAAATTTTTCAGAATAAGTTTTGTGGTAGTGCAAGCCGACGCCTCCTTTGGGGGCGAGTTCAACCTCAACCAAAGTCTGTGCACCTTGCGTTTCTTCGGATGTTTTCAGAAAGGTGACGTAGTCTTTCTGAATGGGATTGTGGATGCGCCGGAGATTTTCCATGGCAGGTATTCAGTTGTTGCGGTCAGATAAGTTTACACGTTGTTTGTGATCTTCCTGCCTTCCGTTGCGGACTTTGTGTCCATACTCTTGCCTCATGACAAATGCAGGATCACTAAGTTCACAAAGAATTCACAAAGAACACAACGAAATTCAGGATGTTTTGCAGCTGACTTGGATTGCTTTTACTGAATTCCTCCAAAAAATCTATTCTTGTTGATACTTATCAATAATATTCTGACTGATGAGTTTGTAAATCTCAGCAACGGACTCGTCTTCTTGCAGGAATTCAAGGTGCCTGTCCAGCACCTCCATATCACCTCGCGAAGCTGGGCCGGTTTGAGCCTTATCCGGACCAATGGCCAGACTCTTGGCAATTGTTTCGCTGATCAACGGCTTGAGTAAATCAAAACTCAAACTGTTTTTCTGCAGAATTTCTTTCGATAAGGTTAGCATGTGATTGATGAAGTTGGAAGCAAACACAGCGGCCACATGCAATGCCTTGCGCTCCTGGGAGCCAATCTTGCTCACATGATGACTGATTGCCTTGGCAAGCGTCATCATGATTTTTTCCGTTTCAGGATGGGTGCTTTCTAAAAAAATTGGTACCGTTTTAAAATCGATGCGCTTCTCTTTGCTGAAGGTTTGCAATGGATAGAAGGAACCAATGGCATCAATGGCCGCAAACTGGAGTATGCTGAGTGGCTGACTTCCGGAAGTGTGAATCAAAAAGGCCTCATCCGGCAAAATAATCTCCGTCGCCACCTCCTTGATGGCATCATCCGACACCGCGATAATAAAAACGGTCGACGAACTGGTAGAAAAATCAAGGGTTGCCTTCACCTCCGCCTGGTATAATCGCTCCGTAAGCACTTCAGCATGCTTTGGATTTCGGCTATATACTTCTTTTATCACAAATCCCGCGTTGTCCAACGCCGGAGCGAGGTGCCAGGCGAGATTACCGGCACCAATCAAGGAAACTTTCAGTTGCTCTGCCACAATGCGAAAAATAGGGAATTTAATGATGAAAGTCAGTTGGGGGCACCTGACCCGTTGCTAACTTGTTAGCCTGAAAACGTACAAATGGAAAATTATGTCTCGGCGGAAGAAGCGGTGAAGTCAATCCAATCCGGTGATCGGGTGTTTATTCACGGAAGTGCAGCAACACCCACGCATTTGTTAAATGCCCTTGCCGCTCGCTCGCCGGAATTGCGCGGAGTGGAATTGATTGCCATCAGCACATTGGGGACCCTGGAGATCGCAGATCAGAAATACAAAGACAGTTTTTATATCAATTCGCTCTTCGTATCAGCCAACATACGGGCTGCCGTCCATGAAGGCCGCGGTGATTACATCCCGATATTCCTCAGCGATATTTCCAGGCTGTTCGAAGATGGTCTTTTGCCATTGGATGTGGCCATCCTCCACACCTCACCTCCCGACAAGCATGGCTTTTGTTCGCTGGGCACTTCCGTGGATGTGGCAAGGGCCGCTGCCCGGTATGCCAAAAAAATAATTCTTCAGACCAATCCCAATATGCCCCGCACACATGGCGATGGATTTGTTCATATCAGCGAGGTGCATGCCATGGTTTCTTGCAATGACCCGTTGCCGGAAGTTGCCTATGGAGCGCAATTGTCGCAGGAAGATCGAACGATTGGACGCTATGTGGCAGGACTCGTGGAAGATCGATCGACCTTGCAACTGGGCATTGGTACCATTCCCGATGCGGCATTGCTTAGCATGACCCATTGCAAAGACCTTGGCATACACACAGAAATGTTTTCCGATGGGGTGGTGGAGTTAATCAAGCAGGGTGTAGTGACCAATGCATACAAGAAAAAACATCCTGGAAAAGTAGTTGCCGGGTTCACCATCGGATCGCGGGCTCTGTATGATTTTATTGATGACAATCCACAATTTGCATTTTTGGAAGCCAGTTATGTCAATGAAACCCGTGTCATCAGGCAAAACCCAAAAGTAGTAGCCATCAACAGTGCGATCGAAGTAGACATTACGGGCCAGGTGTGCGCCGATTCCATCGGGACTTATCAATTTTCCGGTGTGGGTGGACAGATGGACTTTATACGCGGAGCGGCATTGTCGGAGGGAGGTAAGCCCATCATCGCGTTGGGGTCAGTCACCCGGGAGGGAGCTTCTAAAATTGTTCCCTTTATTAAACCAGGAGCAGGGATTGTTACCAGCCGTGCCCACATGCATTGGCTGATCACAGAATACGGAACGGCAAATTTATTTGGCAAGGGCTTGCGCCAACGCGCCTATGAGATCATGAAGATTGCCCATCCATCTCACCGAGAGATGCTGGAAAAAGAGATCATCAAACGGTTTGGCAGTGGTGTGCACCCCGTGCACTAGGCGTTGACGCGATAGAGCTCACTTAGTTTTTCAGAGGCAAATTCGATTTCTTCCGGCGTGTTGTACTTGCTGAAGGAAAACCTTACTGCCCCGCGTTTAGAACCAGGATGGAGCGCTCCCAGTACATGCGATCCGGTGGATGTGCCGCTGCTGCATGCGCTTCCACCCGAAGCGGAAATTCCCTGCAGGTCAAGATTGAACAACAACATTTCATTCTCTTCGGATTCAGGCAGGCTTACGTTTAAGACTGTGTAAAGACTCCGCTCCAGATTGGCGGAGTCGCCGTTGAATGAAACGCCCGGAATATTTTTACTCAAATTCTCAATCATCCTGGCCTTGAGGGAAGTGATGTAGGCTTGGTGTTCATCCATTTCGCGATAAGCAATCTCCAGTGCCTTGGCCATTCCGATGATGCCGTAAACATTTTCAGTGCCACCCCGCATGTTTCGCTCTTGCGATCCGCCATGAATGAATTGACTGATCTTCTTGTCCTTGCGGATGTACATGAAGCCGACTCCCTTCGGTCCATGAAATTTGTGTGCACCCGCTGTCAAACCGCATACATAAAGCTCCTTCATATTATGGCGGTAGTGGCCCATGGTCTGCACGGTATCAGAATGGAAGAAGGCCTTATGATGTTGCGTAAGCTCACCCACCCGGTGGAGATCCAACAGGTTGCCGATCTCGTTGTTGGCATGCATCAGCGAGACCAATGCATTGGGATATTGTTGGAGTAAGTTTTCAAGATGGGCAAGATTGATATGACCCTTCTCATCAATTTCTACGTGATGTAATTGAATGGTGCCTTGTTTCTCCAATACCTCCAGGGTGTGCGTCACGGCATGGTGTTCAATGGGGGTGGAGATAGCGTGCTTAATTCCATAAGTCTGAATGCCGCTGATGATGAGTGTATTGTCGGCTTCCGTTCCGCCGGAAGTGAAAATGATCTCACCTGGTGCACACTGCAGCAATTCAGCAATTTTTTTTCGTGATGACTCAATCGCTGCCCGCACTTTCCTTCCATGAGAATGGGTGGAGGACGGGTTCCCAAAATCCTCCAGCATAAAAGGTTTCATCGCTTCGAACACTTCCGGATCAAGCGGTGTGGTGGCGGCGTTGTCGAGATACACTTTCATGGGAAGGCAAATTACGAATTACGAATTAAAGATTGCGAATTGCGTGGTCTATGTCTTGATGATTTCCTGAATATCACGGATCATCTTGTTTGCCAATGCCGAAGCTTTTTCTTCATTTTGTGATTCGGCGTATATGCGGATGATCGGCTCGGTGTTGGACTTGCGCAGGTGTACCCACTCTTTTGCCTTTTCAAAGTCAATCTTTACGCCGTCGGCCGCATTGATTTTTTCGTCTTTGTATTTTTTCTGCACGAGCTCCAATACATGATCGACATTGATTTGAGGCGTCAGCTCTATCTTGTTTTTAGAAATAAAATAGGATGGATAGGTCTTGCGCAATTTTGACGCTTTCATTTTTGATTTCGCCAGGTGTGTGAGAAACAGGGCGATACCGATGAGGGCATCCCGGCCATAATGAAAGTCAGGAAGGATAATGCCTCCATTGCCCTCTCCTCCAATTACTGCTTTGGTCTCTTTCATGGCATTGACGACGTTCACCTCTCCCACGGCAGCAGCGGTATATTTTCCTCCTGCTTTTTCAGTGATGTCGCGAAGGGCGCGCGAAGAAGAAAGGTTAGAAACTGTATTTCCTTTTTTCTTGTGGAGAACATAATCAGCGACTGCCACCAGTGTATACTCTTCGCCAAACGTCTTACCGTCTTCCTGAATAAGCGCAAGCCGATCCACATCCGGATCGACGACAATTCCAAGGTCACATTTTTGTTTCATCACCAGCTTGCAGATTTCCTTCAAGTGCTCGGGCAAAGGCTCGGGGTTGTGCGGAAAATGTCCGGTGGGGTCGCAATAAAGTTTTTCTATTTTTTTTACGCCCAGGGCTTTGAGCAACTGGGGCACGGCAATTCCTCCTGTTGAATTAACAGCGTCCACCGCAATTTTGAATTTGGCTTTACGAATAGCCTTTACATCCACCCATGGATGCTTTACAATCAGGTCAATGTGCTTGTGAATATATTTTTCCTTTTTTTCATATCGTCCCAGCTTGAGGACTTCTGCGAAATTAAATTTTTCTTCGTCTGCCAGTTTTAAAATTAGCGCTCCGTCCGCTGCAGAAATAAACTCTCCTTTTTCATTCAGCAGTTTGAGTGCATTCCATTGAATGGGGTTGTGGCTGGCCGTCAGAATAATTCCACCATGAGCCTTCTCGCGCTTGACAGCAATCTCCACGGTGGGTGTAGTGGAGAGTCCGAGATCAATCACATCCAGACCAAGGCCTTGAAGCGTGGCGCTGACCAATGTGCTGACCAGTTCTCCGGAGATGCGCGCATCCCTGCCGATCACAACTTTTTTTCCTTTGCGGGATTGTACCCAGATGCCAAAGGCCGCGGCAAATTTTACACAGTCGACAGGAGTGAGGGCATTGCCTGGAGCGCCACCGATGGTGCCACGAATGCCGGAAATGGATTTGATTAAGGTCACGGTTGTATGGATGGTGACCCAAAATTAACAGGAAAGTCAGGAAAGTCAGCGATTTCTTACCTCTGGCATGGGCGCCAGCATCTCGTCTTGTTTATCGGCATTAGGACACGCTTCTCCTTCGCCGATGGTCCGGCCGCAATAGCCGCAAGCAATTCCTTCTTTGGCGAGGAATGGACTTTGGGTTGCACAGGTACCCCGGAATTCGCCGTCCTTAATGAAGATCAACCTCACCGACATGAGGGCGAAAAACAAACCAAATATTGCCAGACTGAGTAAGAAAACGGCCATGATAAATTGCTATTTGCCTTAACTTGGTGTAAAGTTATTGTGAAAACACGAAGATTCTGAATAAAGTTTAAGCGAAATGAAAAAGCCCTTTTCTGCCCCCGATCTGAACCGTGAAGCCAAGCTCAAAGCCTTCGACAGGCTATTGACCGTGATGGATGAATTGCGCGAAAATTGTCCGTGGGACAAAAAGCAAACCCTTGAAACATTGCGACACCTCACCATTGAGGAGACCTATGAACTTTCGGATGCCATCCTGGAAGGCGACTTGAATGAAGTGAAAAAGGAGTTGGGGGACTTGATGTTGCACCTCGCTTTCTATTCCCGCATCGGCTCGGAGCTCAAGGCCTTTGACATGGCCGATGTACTCAACAGCATTTGCGATAAGCTTGTCGAACGCCATCCGCATGTGTATGGCGATGTCGTAGCCAATGATGAAGAGACCGTAAAAGCCAATTGGGAAAAAATAAAGTTGAAGTCAGGAAATAAGTCTGTGCTGGAGGGTGTGCCCAAGGGATTGCCTGCATTGGTGAAAGCCATCCGAATCCAGGACAAAGCCAGGGGCATCGGATTTGACTGGGAGCGGAAAGAACAGGTGTGGGCCAAGGTCGAAGAGGAGATGGGAGAATTCAAAAAGGAATTCAATGCTGAGACGAATGAGCCGATTCATCCTGAAAGGGCCTTGTCGGAATTTGGAGACGTGCTTTTCTCGCTGGTGAATTATGCAAGGTTTATCCACATTGATCCGGAAGAGGCATTGGAACGCACCAATGTAAAGTTCATCAAGCGTTTTAAATATCTTGAAACAGAATCGGCGAAGGCGGGTAAGAAGATGGGAGAGATGAGCCTGGCGGAAATGGATGAATATTGGGAGAAGGCGAAGTCGATATAGATTTTCGATTGGAAAAAGAAAATGCAGGAAACACAAAGCTCACAGAGGAATGCACACAGAGTTCCACAAAGGATGCGTGTGCTTAGTGATTTCTCTGTTGCATTCCTCCTTGTCCTTTCTGGTAAAGAATTATTGCGAACCAACTATGATGTATGGTGCTGAATAAAATGCCGTCCCCACTATCCTGGCCATTCTGGAACAGTGTCATCGGTTTCATGCTCGTGGGGGCTGCGTTGAGTGTGTACTTTCAGAAATCACTTGGGGGTTGTGGCGACTATCCTGAGCACTTCATCCTGCTTTACGAAGGCATCGGCATCGGTGCCGTGTTTGGCATCCTATTCATGGTGGCCTTTCCATTCATTCCAAATGGATTCATTGTGCAGCCCGTGGTCCTTACGCTGATTCGTTACTACCTCGCCTTCATTATTTTCAGCTATGGTTTTGCCAAAGTATTCGCCGGACAGTTTCCCCATACGATGGCCAACATGGACGCGCGGTTTGCCGAACTCACCCCCATGCGGGTGGCGTGGGCTTTCTTTGGCTACTCAAAAGGCTATCAGCAGTTCCTGGGTTGGGGCGAAGTAGTTCCGGCGGTCTTGCTTTTATTCCGGCGAACGACCTTGATCGGGGCGTTGATCATGTTTGTGGTGATGCTCAACGTATTCCTGGTAAACATTTTCTTTGATGTGTGTGTCAAGATCAACTCGGGTATATACACGGCATTGGCATTTTATATTCTCATGCAGGAGTTTGGTCGCCTCGGGAATTTTTTCATAGCCAACAAAATCACGGACCCAAGAATTGATCTCACGCTGGAAGAGCCGAGGTGGCTAAAGATTGGTGGATTGATTGTGACCTACCTCTTGCTCGGGTACATCATCTATACGACGGGCGATACTGCCATCAACTACTATAAATATTCAAAGACCCAGGTGACCCCGACCTCCGTTCAAGGTGCCTGGAGAACGGTGGCGGTTCAAGAGGAGAATAATCAGCAATGGAAGCCCCTTGCCCAAACCGATTCCTTGTTTGTCGACCGACTCTTTTTTGACGGGTTCAACGGTGTGATCAAAAGTGATTTTATCCGGGACCGATTCAGGTTCTCCATTGACTCAGCTACCCATCAACTGACAGTCAATTTCACAAACCTCCGCAATGAATGGAACATTCCGCCTGTCACCTGGAGGTATGAGAAACCTTCTGTCGATAGCCTGCACGTTTGGGGCGTGTGGAAAGGGAAGTCGTTGATGATGAAGTGCGTGATGCGGAAGGAAAAGTTGACGCGCTATTAAAATAATTAAAAATTAGGAATTAAGAATTAAGAAAGGGTCGTAATTCTTAATTCGTAATCTTTAATTCTTAATTTGATTAAGGATTCTCCCAATCAAAATACTCATCCTTCTCAAGCTCGAGTTCTTTCTTCTTTTTCTTGCCCTTGAGTTTAAAGGCATCCTTGAGCTCTTGTACCTCTTTCTTGAGGTCGCTGACAATTTTCTTCTTCACGGCGTCCTTGTCGTAGCTCACCTCATACTTGTCGGTCGTGCCGATGATCTTAAGGAATACTTTTGACTGGCCCTTGTTGTCTTGTTCAATCGCACCGAAGGCTTCATCGGGATCAATCTTTCTTTTATTCCGGAGGGGCGCTACCACCCGGTAGTTGATGTGCTGATCGAAAGTATGGGTGCCACTGATCTGGATGTTGGTGAGGTTGCTTCGGATTTCCATTTGGGGAATGTAAACCGTTTTATTTTCAATGTGAATGTCATTTTTCAGTTCCCCAAATCGCAGTTTGTTGAGGCCTTCATCATCCAGGTATTTGTTCAGGGTTTGCATGGGTTCAAAGTTGTTCAGTTCACCATTTTTGATGGTGGCGCTCACGTCGGCAATGAGCGTTTCGGAAAAAATCTGCAGCCCGGCATCCAGGGTAGCCTCCAGGCTGATATCGGCCTGGGCCAATCCTTTGAGGTGTTTGAAGCCAATGAAATCCTGCTGAAAGTTTTCAAACACATAAAATAAGGAGTCGATCAGGATGCCATTGAGTTTGGCGGAACTGATGAGCTCGATCGAAGCCGGATTCCTGGCCTCCAGAATTCCGGACAAGTCAACCGATCCACCCATGGCCTTCAGGTGAATGCTTCGCGCCACTGCCACTTGCCCCTTTACCAACAAGTCGCCTTTGACATCCTTGGGATGAAAGCGGCGGTATTGAAGTGATTTCACATCGTAGGTGAAGTTCAGGTGAAGGTTGGGCGAGATGCTGAATTGGTAAGGTCCCTTGTCGGTGGTACCAAAACTGATGGCAAAGAGTTGGTCCACGTCAAGAAAGTCAGACTTCAAATCGGCTTCAATGCCAATGGGTTGATTTTCGAAAATGAGAAAAGTGACGACGTTCTTGAAAAAGCCGTTCAGCAAAAAATCATTGTGTTCGAAGATGCCATGAAGGTTGCTCATCGCCAGATCATTGTTGTCAAATTGCAAGGACCCGTTGAGGTTGGCAAAACGCAATTTGTTGCGCCCCAGCAGGAAGTTGATATTCTGCAACTCGATGGTGCCCTCGGTATGTACCTGTTGCGCGGTGGACTTGTTCTTTAATAGTTCAATCCGTCCTTCCAGGGAGACGTTTGCCTTGATGCGTCCGGTCAGCTCATGAATATCTTCCACCGGATAGAAATTCAGGAGGGCTTCCGCATTGAGTTCGCCATGAAAATCTGCGGTAACAACGGGATCATTGAAATTCTTCAAAGTGAAATTGCCGGTGAACGCATCGCCGTTCAGGGAAGCTGAAATATTCTTCAGGGAAAGAGTCGCCTTGTCCACATGGGATAACGATGGTGTGGAGAACGATCCTTCCAGATTGGCTCCTTCGATGCGTGATTTATAATCGGGGTGAAAGAGTGTTACATCTTTAAGCCCAAAAGAAATGGCAAGGGCAGGGTCCTTGGAATGGCTGATTTCTCCGTTGATGTCCATGTCAAAATACACTTCACCCTTGCTTTGATATTTGCGGAAGCGGTCTGTTACGGAGGCCGGGAAGAAGGAGAATAGCAATTGTATATCGGCATCCTTGCCTACTGTGTGGAGATCGATCTGATTTTTCTCCCGGAACGTGTACATTCCGTTCAGCTCGAAATGAGCCTTGTCAAGCACCAATTGGGATGGCATGATCTGAAGTAATTTGTTCTGATCATCATACACCACTTTAATGTCCACATCAAAAATCTTTTTCCGGAACCACAGCGAATTGGCGATTCCGATTTGTTCGGTCACAACATCGCCTTTCGCCTGGATGTCATAGAGGGTTCCGGTTGCGACGATGTCTGCCTTGAGTGAGGCGCTGGAGAATTCATGGTGTTGTCCGGCAGAAACGTCCATGTACGTGACGAGGGTGTTCCTAAGTTTGACATTCTTTAAGTCAAACGAAACAGATCCGCCGCCTTCCCCATGGTTGACGATGGTATAGTTGTTTTTTCCTGCCTTATTGATTCTCAGGTTGGTCTCACTGTCGTTGACTTCCAGTCCGCGGATGGTGTATTGTCCATTCCATACTTCGAGCGGGTTCAGCAGGAAGGAAACCTTTTTGGCGGTCAGCAGCGGATATTCACCCTCGTGGCTGTCCTCCACATAGACGTCATAGAGTACGATGGCCAGGTGCGGAAACTCTTGAAGAGCGGAAATCTCGATTTTTCCAATCCGGACAGGTGTTCCCAGATTCTTGTTGGCTTCGCGGATGAACTGCTGGAGGATGCGGTCTTTGAAGATGAAGACGGAGGCAATGAG
>JAYVEZ010000122.1:0-11711 GCA_043773645.1 Cytophagales bacterium | reverse complement strand
AGATGGTGTGGCGATGACTTATTGAAGTCAGGGCTTGAGTCGCTGGGCGAACAGTACGCTATCGCCTAACAGCAGCAGCAACAACATGCTTCTCCCAGGTGGAGCCGCATTCGTTGAATGGAAATTCGAATGGAATTAAAAAGAAATCTTAACGAAGCGGGTGGCCCGCTGGAGGCGCGGTCTTTTGCGTAAACGTACTGGTTTTTCATTTTCTTAATCGGTTTATAGTTCCCCAAGACCTTCCTGGGGCAGGATTTAGCACCTTCTCCCGAGTTCTTAGGGATGGTTGCTAGCGCTTCATAGAGCCTGTCTCTCTGCGCTTCTTTATAAATCGATTGGGCAGAAGTGCTTCATCGATCTGATAGCACAAACGTATAGTAGTTTAGTAGAGTTTCCAAACAACACGTTAATAATTTGTTAAAAAGATTCTCCTACCGAATGTTAGTATCAATCGGTTAGCCATTCGTTATGTCAGCGGAAGCTGGATGGTAAAAGTTGAGCCAACACTCACTTTACTCTCTACATGAGTGTTTCCGTTTAATCGCTCGACAGCCCTCTTTAATATGTATAAACCCAGCCCCGAGCCTTGCGTGCGGTCGGTGCCGCGAAAAAACATATTAAATATATTTTGCTGATGGGCGTCGGGAATACCCTGACCATTGTCTTCTACTTTCACTATGACCTGCTGACCTTCCAGGTGAATCCTTATCCGAACAAACGCCTCCACCTGGCTGCGGGAGTACTTGATTGCATTTTCTATGAGATTCTGTAAAATCGTATTGATAATGGCCCATTCCGACTTGAATTGAAAATTCTGAATATCTTTTTCAATGCGTATGGAAGCAAACTGAGGAAGGTACCTGCAGGAATCAACGCAGTCATCCACCAATTTTTCAAAATTGATGACCGTCTTTAACTTCTCTGTGTTTTTAATTTCGGTGAGGTTGATCAATCCCATGACAATGTCATTTACCCGCATGATCTGCGAATGATACATGGTAAACAACTGGAGCGAAGCATCGTCTACCACATCCATTTTTACGAGGTTGTGAAGCCCAAGGAGGGAGGAAATCGGACCTTTTAGATCATGCGAGATGCGGTAGAAGAAGGAGTCCAGTTCAGCGTTTTTCCGCTCGATGATTTCATTCTTTTCCTGCTGCTTTTTGGCTTCAAACTCAAGGTTCTCAATTCTGGTGACAGCCTCATAGCTTTTAATGAGGTTGTAGTTCTCCTTGTTGATTACTTCCTCTTTACACTGGAGGTACTTCTCAAGATAGTCCAGTGCCTCGACAGCGTTCCCTTCTTTTCTGGCCAATTGATACAGATTATAATAGGCTTTAAATACAATGAACTGGACCTTAAAATTTGTGGAGATGTCAATGGCTTTTGAAAAATAGTCGCGTGCATTTTTCAATTCCTCCATTTCCATGAATGCCAGGCCCATTTTATTGTAACTCATACACAGGCCCAGTTTGTCCCCTGCTTCCAGGTGGATGAGAATGGTTTCCTCCAGATCTCGAATGGCCTCCCGATACAATCCTTGTTTTAAGAAAATTTTTGCTCGTCCATAGAGGGCAAAGGCAAGTCCCCGGACATCATGTGTTTTCATTTTTAGCGCGACACTGCGCTCAATCATCTCCACCGCCAATACGGCTTTTCCCTGTCTATAATAAATGGATGACAATGGATTGAGGGCGTTGGATTCCAGCGCCTCCTCCCCGATTTCGCGACATGCCTTGATTGATCTTTCGTACGATTCAATGGCTTTGTCCTGATCATTAAAATATTCGTATATCGTACCCAGGCTCTTCAGCGTACGGGCTTCATTGTAACAATCATTCAGTTTTCGGTAAATCTGAAGACTGTCCAGCAACAGTAAGATGGCCTGATGGTATTTGTTGGTGCGATAGTAAATACTCCCAATGTTGTATTTGGCATCAGCGATCCCTTTCAGATTATTTATATTCTCATAGAATTGAAGCGATTCACTGGAGTATTGGAAAGCAATATCAAACTCTCCCTGAATAAGGTAAAACAAACCCAACTGTATTTTGGCTGCAATTTTAAGTTCTTCAAGGGCGTTCTCCTCACAGGTGCGCAGGAGCGATTGGGTGAGTTTTATGCTCTGCTGCAAATCAACGGAGCGCAGATCGAATGCATCTTTCAGGTTTGCTTCGACCGCAGAAGTAATAGAATTCAGGTCAGCAGAAACAAGTTTCTCCATTAGATAAAAGCCATTACCCAAACATAACGAATATGATGCAAAAACGGCTCCGATTAGTCAGGCAATGCCAATTTTTTCAAGATGGCAATCTGACCAAGGTGATAGATATCATGCTGGATGATGCCGTGCAAAAGTGTGTAGTATGTATACTTCTGTGTTTTGCTTGGGACCAATTCCCCAAACCGTTCCTCCGGAAAAATCCTGACGGCTTCCAGCAAAGCTTGCTGGCTTTCCCTTAAGTGGGCCACCGTCTCTTCCCACCTTCCTCCGGCCGGAAAATTCATTTCGTCCATGACCTCAAAATCATTATCTCCCTGTAGCCTCCGGGTTGCAAAGATCCTCCACGAGGTCATGTGGCGCACCAACTCCTGGATGCTGTGCAACGGACCCTGCTGCTTTGATGCCGTCTGCGGATCAATGTCGGAGAGAATGTTTACGATGGAAGAACCGTACCAGGGCTGTCGGTCGAAAGTCTTTTCCAGTAGACGTACAATGCGATCTATTTCACTTGTCATATCTAATATATGGTGCTGGGTGCTAAGTACTGGGTCTTGGCCGTT
Organism: Cytophagales bacterium; assembly: GCA_043773645.1. Taxonomy (GTDB): domain Bacteria; phylum Bacteroidota; class Bacteroidia; order Cytophagales; family Cyclobacteriaceae; genus ELB16-189. The sequence continues at coordinate 8,927 of JAYVEZ010000122.1, read as the reverse complement.
CGCACCACATTAATAATTTATAATTAACAATCAATGATATTCCAAGGTTGCGCCGAAAACTTAACCCACACAAGGCAGTACCCAAGACCCAAGACCCAACAGCCCTATGTCAACATCCCCCCATCCACTTGTATCACCTGTCCCGTCACATAACTCGACATATCACTCGCCAGCCACACGCACGCATCGGCCACATCTTCCGGCTTACCACCGCGCCTGAGCGGAATGGCGTCGCGCCAGGTTTGCACCACCTTCTCGTCGAGCTTGCCCGTCATTTCAGTTTCAATGAATCCAGGGGCCACGGCGTTGGAACGAATGCCGCGTGAACCCAGCTCCAATGCAATGGATTTGGTGAACCCGATGATGCCGGCTTTGGAAGCGGCGTAGTTCGCCTGGCCTGCATTGCCCTTCAAACCCACTACCGATGTCATGTTGATGATCGACCCGGATTTTTGTTTCATCATTGGGCGGCAGGCGGCCTTCACTGTATTAAAGCATGATTTCAAATTTACCTGCATAATCTTATCCCACATCTCTTCGGTCATCCTCAACAGCAGGTTATCCATGGTGATGCCCGCATTGTTTACGAGAATATCAAGTGACCCAAATTCAGTTACCACCTCATTGATAAGCTTATCTGCCTGGGCAAAGTCAGAAGCATCCGATCGATAGCCTTTGGCTTTCACGCCTTTGGCTTGCAACTCCGCCTCCAATGCCTGCCCCTGTTCTACGCTGGACAAGTAGGTAAACGCCACGTTCGCGCCTTGTTCGGCAAATTTGATGGCGATGGACCGTCCGATTCCCTTGGATGCCCCTGTTACAAGGGCCGTCTTGTGCTGAAGAAGTTTCATTTTCGTGCTTTACCGTTACGTGAGGCGCTGGGTAAAAATACTATTTTTCATTTAATGATTCTGGGGTATATCTTTGACCTGAACTTAATTAAAACTTCATGGCGAATTACGATTTGATAGTCATTGGTTCCGGCCCCGGAGGTTATGTGGCCGCCATACGCGCTTCTCAATTGGGAATGAAAGTTGGGGTTGTCGAAAAGGCTGAACTGGGAGGGGTATGTCTTAATTGGGGATGCATTCCGACCAAAGCATTGCTAAAAAGTGCCAACGTTTTTGAATACATCCAGCACGCCACCGAATACGGTATCAACGTGAAAGAGGCATCGCCTGATCTGGCGGCGATGGTGAAAAGGAGCCGGGACGTAGCAGCTGGCATGAGCAAAGGAGTACAGTTCCTTTTTAAGAAGAATAAGATCGACCAGATCGTGGGTTATGGCAAAGTGAAGAAAGGCGGGAAAGTAGAAGTGACTGACGCTGCCGGCAAGAAAACAGACTATGAAGCCAAACACATCATCCTGGCAACGGGTGGTCGTTCACGTGAATTACCTTCTATGAAGATCGATGGAAAAAAAATTATTGGATACCGGGAGGCCATGGTGGTGCCTCAGAGACCGCAAAAATTATTGGTCGTCGGGTCAGGAGCGATTGGTGTTGAGTTTGCATATTTCTATAGTACGATCGGCACGGAAGTAACCATTGTCGAATTTCTGCCCCGTGTTGTACCTGTAGAGGATGAAGAGGTTTCAAAAGCTTTGGAGAAATCCTTCAAGAAAGCTGGTATGACTATCTACACCAATTCGGAGGTGACCAAAGTTGATACCAGCGGAAAGGGATGCGTGTCTACCGTGAAGACCCCCACCGGAGAAATAAAGATTGAAACTGACATCGTATTGTCCGCTGTGGGCGTGGCGACCAACCTGGAAAACATCGGACTGGAAGAGACGGGTGTGAAAACTGAAAAAGGCAGGGTCGTGGTGGATGACTTTTACAGAACCAATGTTCCGGGGGTATATGCCATCGGTGACATTGTGAAAGGTCCTGCCCTTGCACACGTCGCTTCTGCAGAAGGTATTATCTGTGTTGAAAACATTGCTGGGAAAAAGCCAGAGCCGTTAAACTATAACAACCTGCCAGGATGCACTTACTGTTCACCGGAAATTGCATCGGTGGGGTATACTGAGGAAGCTGCAAAGAAAGCAGGGTATGAAATTAAAGTGGGCAAGTTCCCATTTACAGCATCCGGAAAGGCGAAGGCGGCTGGCGCTTCGGATGGATTTGTAAAACTGATCTTTGATGCCAAGTATGGAGAATTGCTTGGTGCTCACATGATCGGTCACAATGTGACCGAAATGATTGCCGAGATAGTATCCGCCCGCAAACTTGAAACAACCGGGCACGATATAATCAAGACGGTACACCCACATCCCACCATGAGCGAGGCAATCATGGAAGCGGCCGCGGCGGCATACGGAGAGGTTATTCATTTGTAGGACAATCCTCATTCTTTACTCATTGAAAGCCTGTGGAGATTTCTGCGGGCTTTTTGCTGTCCATTATCCAAATTGGCCAATATCAATTTAAAGGGTAAGTCCGCTTCAAAGGCATTTTGCGCGCATTGGTGTGCTTTCTTCTGCCATTCAACGAACAATCGAGGTCAATCTGAAGGATTATTCATTGATTAGACTGATCAATGATCAAATTAGCGGCTTATGAAAATGCCCTCTGTCAAGTTCTATGTGCAACGCGCTCGCGTTTTTGGGGTAATGATGGTGATCAGCCTCATTGGATATTTTGCCGTGCGGGTGATTATGCACTTTTTAAAATAGCCCACGGGAAGCATCCTTGGAAGGCCCTTCGATGAAGAGGTTAAGCCGAGTTAATTCCCATGCAGTCTGGCATGAATAGTTCGGTATGAAATAATTTCCAGTCCCAGTCGTTAAAGGTTCGCTATGCGAATGATTAACGTTTATAGTCTGTTGGCTTTCACCATCATTTTCTCCGCATCGTTGGGGCAATCCACCAGCCCAAACGCTCGAGAACCGGAGAAAAAACAAATTTTTTATGCACCCCGAACTGCGGCCATCAAGAAATTCCGTAAGCCCAAGGTCACGCACACTGCCCGTTACGAGTTCTATGAGCGTATTGAAAAAGCCGCCCATGAAAAAAAACGAATTCTTCGCAAACTCTCCAAGGCACAATTCTCCGACCCCCGGTATTTTGGCCACAAACACATTCCCAGGCGCCGGGCCTCCTCCAAAATGAGATATTGCAACGAGTGCGGGATACGGCACTAAATTAACTGTGATGCGGTCGAATGATTTCCTTGTAATCATTCTTAACTTTACGGAATGAAGTTCGCGATTGCCTTGGGAGCATTTTTTTGTTCGTCCGCCTTGATGGGGGAACTAAGAGCGCAATCCAAAGAACCCGTGAATCCCGCCGACAAGAATTTCCCAACCACCCTTCAATCTGTCAACCCGGTACAATACTATGGGCCGCGCAAGCAAAAGAAGAGTAAGTCAAAAAAGACCACGACGTACAACGCAAAAAATGAGTACTACGACCGGATTGAAAGTGCGTGGCGTGAACGGGAGAAACGCGATAAGTCCTATGAGCGTGGTGCCACCGATTATTTGAAGCCACCTTATTTTGGTCATAAGAAGCCGCCGAAAATCCGACCCATTGAAAAACGTAAATACTGCAAGATCTGCGGTATCAGGCACTAGCCTGTCACCATTGTACGTTGGACATTTCCCGATATATTGAACATACCAACTTAAGCCCCACGCTTACGATTCGCGAGATCGACCAATGTGTGGAGGAGGCAAGGGCATTCCATTTCCTGGGAATTTGCGTTCCTCCCTTTTGGGTGCGAAGGGCCCGGCGGGAAATTGGCACTGACTCTATTCTGCTTGTTACTGTGGTTGGCTTCCCGTACGGTTTCAGCATGACAGAAACAAAACTGGATGAAATGAAGCGGGCTATTGACAATGGTGCCGACGAGCTAGATGTGGTATGGAACACCACTTCATTCAAAACAGGCATTCCCTGGACAAAAATTGAAATAGCAAAGTGTGCCCGACTTGCCCATGATCACCAAAAAAATCTTAAGGTGATTATTGAAACTGCTTACCTCTCAAACGATGAAATAATCGAAGCCTGTAAGCTTTGCTCCGATGCGGGCGCTGATTTTCTTGAAACTTCCACTGGTATGGCCCACACAGGCGCAACACCGGACCACGTTAAAATAATGCGCAGTGTACTTCCACCTTCTGTTGGCATCAAAGCCTCGGGAGGAATTAAGACTTATGACAAAGCCATCAGCATGATCCAGGCAGGAGCCGACCGCATCGGCACCTCCTCGGCAATGAAAATGAAACTATCAATTAAGCAACCCACCCATGAGTGAATTTCTTTCGAATCTCTTCCCTACAGAAGAGTCAATACCCGCATCTTTCCGTTTGCCAAACTTTATTGAGCAGCGGGAATACCTCATCAATGGCGAACTGCGGCGCTGGAATGGAGACCTTAATCCTGTCGCGAGTCCCATTTTTCTAAAACAAGGTGAAAAGTATGAGCAAAAAATTATCGGGAGTACACCATTGCTTACTTCCACCGAATCCCTTCAGGCATTGGATGCTGCAGTAGCTGCCTATGACCTGGGCCATGGCGTGTGGCCACTCATGACGGTGACAGAAAGGATTGAGCATGTGGAAAGATTTTTGGTAAGGATGCGCGAGCAACGGACCACGGTAGTCAACCTTCTGATGTGGGAGATAGGCAAGGCTCTGAAAGATTCCGAAAAAGAATTTGACCGTACCTGCGATTACATTGTCGAAACCATCAATGCCCTCAAAGACCTGGATCGGAGTTCTGCCAAGTTTGTCCAAGAGCAAGGCATCATGGGCCAGGTGCGCCGCGTCCCCTTGGGGGTGGCACTTTGCATGGGGCCGTTCAATTATCCATTGAATGAGACTTTCACTACCCTCTTCCCGGCACTCATTATGGGCAATACCGTGGTGTTCAAACCTGCGAAGTATGGTGTGCTCCTCATCCGTCCATTGCTGGAAGCATTCAGGGACACCTTTCCTCCCGGAGTCATCAACATCATCTATGGACGCGGAAGAGAAACCGTAGGGGCCTTGATGGAGACTGGCAAGATTGATGTGTTTGCGTTTATTGGAACCAATAAAGGCGCCAATGACTTAAAGAAACTTCATCCAAAATCACACCGGCTCAAAGCCATTCTTGGACTGGATGCAAAAAATCCGGCCATTGTTTTGCCCGATGCGGATATTGACAATGCAATCACGGAGTGTTTGACCGGTACTTTGTCTTTTAACGGGCAGCGCTGTACCGCCCTAAAAATCCTGTTTGTACACCGCAGCATCCTGGATGTATTTATCAAGAAGTTGTGCGATGGTGTATCAAAGATAAAGCCTGGAATGCCCTGGGACTCCGGGGTCGGTCTGACGCCCGTGCCCGAGGCTGGCAAAACTGACTACCTAAAGAGTCTTGTGGCAGATGCCATTGTCCATGGGGCCAAAGTTATGAATCCCGGCGGGGGCACAGTGTACCACACCTTCTTCTATCCCGCCGTGCTCTACCCTGTAAACGAAAAAATGAAAGTATATTCAGAAGAACAGTTTGGGCCCGTGATACCGATTGTGCCTTTTGAAACGGACGATGAACCAGTACGCTATGTGCTCAACTCACACTTTGGTCAACAGCTGAGTTTATTTGGCAAGGACTCCAAGCGCATCGCCCATTACATTGATGCCTTTGCCAACCAGGTAGGGCGTATCAACCTCAACACCCAATGTCAGCGTGGTCCTGATTCTTTCCCGTTCAACGGAAGAAAGGACTCTGCTGAAGGTACACTCTCCGTCTCAGATGCCTTGCGTGTCTTCTCCATTCGGACATTGGTTGCAGCAAAGTCTACTGCAGAAAACAAACAAATCATTGGGAACATCCTGAGAAACCGAGAGTCGGCATTCCTGAGTACGGACTACATTTTTTGATAACAGATTAGATGGTTGTACGGTATAATTGATTGGCTTATGGCTTCCGTTGCAATGAGAATCAATGGAAAAGTACAAGGTGTATTCTTCAGGGCCTCCGCCAGGGATAAAGCCACTGAACTTGGCGTGAACGGATTTGTCCAGAACGCAACTGATGGTGGCGTCTATGTCGAAGCGGAGGGAAATGAGGAAATACTTAAGGAATTTATCGCCTGGTGCAAGACGGGGCCAGCTTACGCTGAGGTCATGACGATTGTCATAGAGAAGCAATCAGAAAAAGGGTATGTTGGGTTTCAAATACGGCGATGAATCTCCTTCGAAAATTGCTCAACGCCAATGCGGCCTTTTGGACCGAGGACCGGAGCCTTACGGCCCTTCTGGTTTACCTGATGATCAATGTATTTGTGCTTCCGCCTTTAACGCTTTCACGGACAGGCGAAATAATCAATGCAGTAATATTTTCCATGATTCTTGTATCCGGTGTATTTGCTGTGGCAGCCGGAACGCATCTAAAGGTTTTGATTGTTCTGTTGGCCAGTGTGACGATTATTATTCATTGGCTTGATTTGGCCAGCAAGTCTGTTAACCTTGAAGTCGCAGACATCATCCTCTCCATGTTTTCATGGAGCGCCCTTGCGGCCTTGGTGTTGTGGCATGTTTTCAAGGAGGGGCACGTTAGCCTTCACCGAATCCAGGGTGCGATTACGGTGTATGTGCTCATTGGATTAATCTGGTCAAGTGCCTACCATTTGATTTACATTTTTGATTCGGCGGCTTTTATATTCCCCTTGCATCAGAACGCCAATGAGAGTATGAATCTACGCTTTGTTTACTTCAGCTATGAGACGCTGACAACCCTGGGATTTGGAGACATCATTCCCATGAACCCGGTAGCCAAATCCCTGGTCATGGTCGAAGGACTCACAGGACAATTGTTCCCCGCCATCATGATCACACGGCTGGTCTCCCTGGAAATAGAGTCCCGCAAAACCCGAGTAACCTAGCATAAAATCATATGAAAAATAGGATCATAACCACCATCATGATTGGCTTCCTGATTGGCTGTACACCCAAAAAACAGGAAAAGACTTATTCCATCGGACAAATAAAAACCCAGATGGGCGAAGTTCTTTTTTGGCTATATGATGAAACTCCCCGTCACAAAGAAAGTTTTATCAAGCTTGCGGATGCCGGATATTGGGATTCCCTGACATTTAACCGGGTCATCAGGAATTTTGTTGCCCAGGGGGGATGTCCCGATACGCCTGAAGGATTTGGCGGCTCACCGTACTTGTTGGCCCCGGAATTCAATGACAGTCTGCGACATGTTTATGGTGCTGTCGGCGCTGGGCGCGACAATAATCCGGAGAAGCTGTCAGCTGGGTGCCAATTTTATATTGTTCAAAGAAAAGAAGGACTTGCCAGACTTGATGGGGATTACACGGTGTACGGGCAGGTATTTAAGGGAATGGATATTATTGATCAAATTGTTGCGGTTCAAACTGATTCAACGGATGCGCCCTTGTCACCCATCCGGCTGGATGTGAATGTGATCAACCTTACGGCGGCGGAGCTGAAGAAGAGCGGGTTTGTGATGAAGAATCAGAGTAACATCCAGCTTTAGCCGGATGGTTTAGAATCCCCTGTTCGATTTTGTGATGAAGAATTAAGAGTAACCTTCGGCTTTAGCCAAATTTAAAATTCCACTCCTTTAAGAGCTTCTCATACTCCTCATTAAAGGATATTTTCTTATGATGCTCTTCCTGCTGATTAATGTAGTCGCGTACTCTTTGTACTGACTCCTTGCTGACGGATTCCACTAAATAGTCATCAGGCCATTCCAATTTGGGTTTAATCAAGCCCTGCCGATTGGTCCAAAAGGATGACTCTCCTTTAAGAAGCTGAATCACTTTGGCTATGCTTTGTTCAGCGCCAAAGCTGATGAGACAATGAACATGGTCGATGTATCCTCCAATCGTATCGATGTAGATATCCTTTGTTCTCGCGTTCTGACGAATATGGTCAAGTATTATGTCTCTTCTCTCCTTGTCCAATACTGGTTTCCTATTTTTGGTACCCCATACTGAATGGACCATAATTTTTACATAACTCATATCATTCTTCGGCTAAAGCCAGAACCGGCTACAGCTCTTGCTCCAGCAGCTAAAGCTACAGGTTACTATTTGGCCGAACAATTAGGTCACGTAAGGTTTTCATGACAGATTGAGGGACATCCTCAGTCCTCCGTGGATAATGAAAACACTGACCAAAAATGATACAACATCTAAGGAAGGTGTCTCTTTAGTCTATTTCCTTCAAACACTCGACTCACACCACCTCAAAACTTTCCGCTGAAGCGTGCTTCATGTACGTTTCCAAATCAAAAGGCACATCACCCCCCTCCAGCAGGCAGCCATCAGGAATCGTTGGGTAAATGTCCTCATACGTTTTCACGAGGTTCATGAACACCCTGCGATACACATGTGTACGGTCAAGCCTTTCCGGGTTGCTGATACCTGAAGCCGCGATGAGTTCAACAAAACTCTCTACCGTGTTCTTATGGAAATTTGCCACCCGCACTTTCTTATCATCGATGTTGAGGCCTTTTGCAAGTGCTTTGTCTTGAGTCGCCACGCCGGTCGGACAATGGTTTGTGTTACACTTCAGTGCTTGAATGCACCCCACAGCCATCATCATGGCTCGGGCACTGTTGCAAGTGTCTGCCCCGAGGGCCATGGCGCGGACAATATGAAAGCCGGTGAGGACTTTGCCCGATGCAATCAATTTCAATTCATTCCGAATCCCAAAGCCACGAAGTGCATTGTCGGCCATGGCGAGCGCATCCAACATGGGCATACCAACAAAATTCGAAAACTCGGGTGGAGCAGCGCCTGTACCTCCTTCGCCCCCGTCAATTGTAATAAAGTCCGGATAGCTGTTCAGTTGCACCATGGCCTTGCAAAGACTGAGGAATTCCGCCACGCGACCCACACACAGTTTAAATCCAACCGGTTTTCCGCCTGAGAGCGTACGAAGTCTTTCGACAAACTTGATC
>JAYVEZ010000121.1:0-7858 GCA_043773645.1 Cytophagales bacterium | reverse complement strand
AGGACCAACCCGCACTACGACACGCTGCCAGCCTTTATCAAACCGTACAATTGTATCAATTGGGACATCAAAACCGTGAACTCAAAAATCGACACGTTTTACTATCAGGCCAACCCCAATACGCACAATATTTTTGTACAATACTTTATCAAAAATTCAGATGGCTCTTTTACGGAGTTTAAGTGGACAGAGCAGTTCGGCTATCCATTTTGTGCTACTTCATTTGATGGCCGATTTCCGATCCTTTCCAAAAATCTGAGTCAGAAGATTCCGCTCGACGGCACCATTCGTTACGGTATGGTTTCTACCGGGTTCCTGGTTTTATTTAGCATCAAGACACTCAAACTGAGAATAACAATCGAAGACCGGGCTTTGAACAAGAGCAATAGTGTGGAGACACCGGAGTTTACTTTGCAGTCGATTAAGAAGAGCGGTTAGCGTTTGGCGGAGATCGGTAATCAGTAATCGGTAATCGGTAGGGTATCGTAAATTCACTGCGCTCTACCGATCACCGATCACCGATTACCGATCACTGATTACTGATTCTCACTAGTAAAGCGAAGGGTACTTCTCAGGATCAGCCTCCATCATCATGGCATAAATCTTGTCCACGATGTCTTCAGGGTTTGGTTTTGAAAAATAGTCGCCATCGCTACCATAGGCCGGGCGGTGTTCGCTGCCGGCGATCGTCAGGGGCTTTGCATCAAGGTATTGATAGGCCTCCTGCTCTTCGAGGACTTTTTGCATCATGTACGAAGTGGCTCCTCCCGGCACATCTTCATCAGCAAAAACGATGCGGTTTGTTTTCTTCACCGACTGAACGATGGACTTGTGAATATCAAACGGCAACAGTGTCTGCACGTCGATAACTTCGCAGGAGACACCCAGTTTCTCGAGGTCGCCAGCGGCTTCCATCACAATGCGGCACATGGCACCGTAGGTTACGATCGTAACGTCGTTGCCTTGCCTCAGGATATCCGGCACCCCCAATGGCACTGTAAACTCACTCAGGTTATCCGGCAACTTTTCTTTCAATCGATAGCCGTTCAGGCATTCGATCAACAGCGCCGGGTCGTCTGATTGCAACATTGTGTTATAAAATCCTGCTGCCTGGGTCATGTCGCGCGGCACCAAAACGTAAATACCGCGGATGCTTCCCAGCACCATGCTGATGGGAGAACCAGCGTGCCATACCCCTTCGAGCCGGTGGCCCCGTGTACGGATAATCAACGGCGCCTTCTGTCCTCCCTTGGTGCGGTACTGCAGGCAAGCCAGGTCATCCGACATGATCTGGATAGCGTACAGCAAATAGTCGAGGTACTGAATTTCGGCGATGGGCCGAAGTCCGCGCAAAGCAAGGCCGATGCCCTGGCCGAGGATGGTGCACTCGCGAATGCCCGTGTCGGTCACGCGCAGGTCACTATATTTCTCTTGCAGGCCGGCGAAGCCCTGGTTCACATCTCCAATTTTACCAACATCTTCACCAAATGCCAGCACCCTGGGATCGCGTTCGAGTGCAGCGCGAAAGCACGCTTGCAGAATCTCGCGACCATCTACCAGGGAGGAGTTATCGTTGTAAACTGCTTTTACCTCCTGAACTTTCAATGCCGACCATTCCGATTCGCTGTACAAGTGTGAGCTAAACCGTTCTTTGTTTTCCAACGAAGTGCGCTCCAACCATTGAATAATTTTGTCTCGCACCTCCCCTTCTTGCCCCCTCAGCAAGCGCAAAGATTTACGAGCCGCCTTCACTGATTCCAGGCGGGTGGGGTTGATGGTCTTATCCAGTTCGTGCTTCTGGTCTTCAATTTCCGGAACGAGGGTCATGGCCTCCTGTAGGTATCCGGTAAGTTCTTGCTGGTCGCGTTGGATTCCCTTGTTAAAGGCTTTCCATGCAGCATCTTTTTCCGCTTTCGCGAATACCTTGGCTTCCTTTTCGATGTCCGTGAGTTCGTCGTGCGTGCTGAGCTCGTTCTCGAGGATCCATTCACGCATTTTCCGAATACAATCGTGTTCCACCTCCCACTTCAATCGCTCTTTTGATTTGTAGCGTTCGTGTGAGCCCGAAGTGGAGTGCCCCTGAGGCTGTGTCATCTCTTCCACATGCACGAGCACCGGTACGTGTTCCTCACGGCATACTTTTTCGGCAGTCTCAAACACCCGGCAGAGACCTTCATAGTCCCACCCGTTGACTTTAAATATCTCAAAGCCCTTTTCGTCGTTGATGCGTTGAAAGCCTGAGAGTATGGTTGAGATACTTCCTTTGGTAGTCTGAAATTCTTTGGGAACGGAGATACCATAGCCATCATCCCATACGGTGGTGAGCATGGGTATTTGTAATACGCCGGCGGCATTGATCGCTTCAAAAAACATCCCTTCGGAAGTGGAGGCATTGCCGATGGTGCCGAAGGCTATTTCATTTCCCTTATTCGAAAGATCTTTGAATGAGCTTAATCCAGGATTATTCCTGAAAAGTTTAGATGCGTAGGCAAGTCCCACCAACCTCGGCATTTGGGCGGCGGTGGGAGAAACGTCGGCGCTGCTGTTCTTGAGTTTTGAAAGTTGTTTGAGGGCGCCGTGCTCATCCAGCATGCGTGTGGCATAATGGCCATTCATCAAACGGCCAGCAGATGCCGGGTCGGCTTCCACATCGGTGTGGGCGTACAACTGCGCAAAGTATTGCTGGAGGGTAAGTTCATCGATGGCGAGCATGAATGTCTGGTCGCGGTAATATCCGGAGCGAAAGTCACCCGCCCGAAATACTTTGGCCATGGCGATTTGAGCGATCTCTTTGCCATCGCCGAAGATGCCAAACTTAGCCTTGCCCATAAAGACTTCCTTGCGACCGAGGATACTTGCTTCACGGCTTGCGCATGCTAACCGGTAATCCTTTAAGATCGCCGTGACCTTCTTTTCAGAGAATCTGGCCTTGATGGTTTTCGTCTGAGACACGCGGGTCGTTTAATCCAAAATTAGGGAAATATAAAGGAGCGTTCAAAACCAAAATCTTGCCCCAATAAAATAGGGGTCAAGCCGTCAGGAACCAAAGAATTTGACCCAATCTCCACTTTTCACCAAAGTTTCAGAGCCGGCTTTTTCATACAAGTAAATACCTACCCGTTTGCCATGAAGCACGATCTCGTCGTAATAGTAACCAACGCTCATTTCAAGATCATGAATGGCAAGCTCCACCATTGGATCTTTAGCGCGGAATATTTCCACCGTGATGGCATCCAGGGCATCACCAGTCCGGATGGCGTATGGATACTCGTCCATGGCGTAGAGTTTGAAACCAGGAAGGACTTCCACCGATAGAAATTCCAGCCCATTTTCATATTGGCGGTAGTTGCTCATTCCCCTTCGGAGGGAGCCGTAGAAGGCGTAGGTGGATTCGGAGTTCATTCGCTGGAAAGTTAGAAAAATAGGCGTTTCAATCGAATCCGAAATAAATTATCTTTGCCAGCCTTAAGTTCAAAGCTCAAAGCAGAAAGCTGGCTTTGAGCTTCAAGCTCTTAGCTCCTCAAATTAAAAACATACCATTCAATTGTTACCTTAACAACCCTCCCTATGATCATCGGCGTACCAAAAGAAATCAAGAACAACGAGAATCGAGTAGCCCTCACTCCTGCCGGCACGCAGGAACTTACCCGCAGGGGACACACCGTTTATATTCAAACCAAGGCCGGTGAAGGCAGTGGATTCTCAGATGAAGAGTACACAAAGGCGAACGGGAAGATACTTTCTACGGCGGAACAAGTTTTTAGCACGGCGGAGATGATCATGAAGGTAAAAGAACCGGTCGAGCAGGAATATACACTGATCAAGAAAGACCAACTGGTATTCACCTATTTTCATTTTGCTTCTTATGAGCCTCTGGCACATGCCATGATCAAGACCGGGGCAGTGTGCCTCGCCTATGAAACCGTTGAGCGCGTTGACGGGAGTCTTCCTCTGCTCGTTCCCATGAGTGAGGTGGCAGGGCGCATGTCGATTCAGGAAGGTGCCAAGTATCTGGAGAAACCCCTGAAAGGCCGTGGCATTTTGCTGGGAGGCGTTCCCGGTGTGATGCCAGCGAAAGTATTGATCCTGGGCGGCGGTGTGGTAGGAACGAATGCAGCGAAGATTGCGGCTGGTATGGGCGCCGACGTGATCATCACCGACGTCAACATCAATCGCCTTCGCTATCTCGACGATGTGATGCCCAAGAATGTGCACACGATGGTATCGAATGATTATGTTCTGCGAGAATTGGTGAAGACCCATGATCTGATCATCGGTGCCGTGCTGGTGCCCGGAGCCAAAGCCCCCAAGCTCATCACACGCGACATGCTTTCTACCATGCGGCCCGGAACCGTACTCGTGGATGTGGCCGTCGATCAGGGAGGATGCATTGAGACCTGCAAGCCCACTACGCATGAGAATCCTACTTATATTATTGATGACGTGGTGCATTATTGTGTTGCCAACATGCCAGGCGCCGTTCCATACACCTCTACCCTTGCGCTGACAAATGCTACCCTTCCCTATGCCATTAAACTGGCGAGTCAGGGGTGGAAGAAAGCGTGTCAGGATAGCATGGAATTGAGGAAGGGATTGAATGTGATCCAGGGGAAAGTTGTATATAAGGCAGTGGCGGATTCGTTTAATTTGCCGTATACGGAGGTGAAGGAGTTTCTTAATTGATTCGGTGATTCGGTGATTCGGTAATTCGTTGATGGGGATTGGAGTTCCCATTGAGAAATATATTCTCAAATTCTCCCTATGCTCTATAGAAAGATTATTCTTATCCTTGGCTTTGGGTTGCTTGGGTTGAATGCAAGTGCTCAGCTTGAGAGTCACCAGGGTGACAATGGGAAGATGGGGTTTATGGACAATGACAAATGGGTCGTTCAGCCCATCTATGATAAAGTCACTGAGTTTTATGATTTCAGTATTGCGGGTGTGAAGCTCAACGGCAAGTGGGGTTTCATTGACCGCAGTGGAAAGACCGTCCTCCCCTTTCAATATAGCGAGATCAAATACAATGAAGGGGCATTCTCCACCGTTTCGGCTAATGGGAAGTTCGGGATCATCGACCTTGTGAAAGGGGTTGAGGTGATGAAGTGCGTGTACGACAAGCAGTTTTATTTCGACAACGGATTGTTTGGATCGCTGGGGATGGTAGCGTTGGTGCAGCGGAATGGCAAAGAAGGCATCGTGAACCTCGATGGGACTGAAGTGATTCCCTGCCTGTATGATCCCAGGTCGATCCAGGAGGAAGACTCTGCACACCTTACCGTGAGGATTGGCAAAAAGCAAGGCATGGTTGATTTGAAGGGAACGGCGGTTGTTCCCTGCCAGTTTGAGCAGGTGATGATCAACTCAGATAAATTCGTCGACACATTAAGCGGCAAAAAGAAGGGGCTTTATTCCCTTGAAGGAAAAGAAATAGCCGCCTGTATGTATGACAATTACATTTTATTTGATTCGGATGGTTTTGCCATTGTTCAATTGAAAGGCAAATACGGGTTGATCGACAGGGCCGGCACCCTGGTATTGCCATGTAGATATGCCAATGATGACTCAATGCAGGTTGATCGGGAGAAGTTGAGGAAAAATTAGACGGAGGCTCTTTTAAATCCTGAAAACCGTACAGATTCCATTTCCATAGAAATTTCCCTTCCCCTATTCTTGCTATGTCCAACAAGGAGAAGAGTTTTGATAAAGTTTGCAGTATATACTTTAAGTATATACTTTTGTCAAAACCATCCATCATGAAAAATCTATCGTTAAAGCTTGAGGACGACATATTTATGGAGACCGAGAAGATCCTGTACAAAGTGAAAAAGAACCGCAATCGTTACATCAATGAAGCGTTGGCTTTTTACAACAAGCTTCAGCGGAGAAGGCTTTTGTCAAAAAAGCTCACGAAAGAGTCCGCGTTGGTTTCAGCCGAGTCCATGAAAGTCTTATCAGAGTTCGAGCAATTCCAAGATGAAGATTAATCAATTCGAGGTCTGGATTGCCAACCTGAATCCCAGAATGGGGACAGAGCCTGGAAAAATCCGGCCGGTAGTAGTTATCCAGTCCGACTTATTGAACAAAACACATCCATCCACCATCATTTGTCCCATTACCACCAAGGTTGAACGGGATTCGGAAATTCTACGCGTTCATGTAAGAAAGATTACTTCCAAGCTAAGTGCGGACAGTGACATCATGATCGACCAGTTGCGGGCGATTGACAACCGGAGATTGATAAAGAAGACCGGTGAAATGGATGAGAAGTCAAAGGAACGAATCAGGGAGAGCCTTCGAATCGTTCTGGATTTGGAATGAGGATGTTCCAAATTGCGCAGCACATTCTAAAATCCTGCCAGTTTTCCTGACAATTTCATTTTTGATTCAGTTTTGTCCCCTCATTCATACGATGCTTGGGGTAATGTTTGCTAATGAAAAGCAATCACTTAATTTAGTTCGCTCAAGGGGACAGAAACGATTTCATAATCCCTCAACTGCGTTTAGCCAAACGCTGGTGGCAAGCCCGCAAATGAGATAACGATTTCAAATCAGATTTTGTATTTTTAACGTATGATTAAGAAGGTTTAAATTGACACATCCGTGATTGGGGGAAACTTTGACGAAGAATTCAAGTTCTGGACCGAATTGTTCTTTAAGGAGGTGAGAAAAGGGTAATTTAAAATCGTCATCTCAGAACACCTTATCAAAGAATTGTCACTGACCCGAGAAGACATCAAGAACTTATTATGACAGAAAGACAAAAATCATTACCAAAATGGATACTTATCGTATCAGGGCTTTTTGCGTTACTTGAACTTATGGTAAGTGTATCAATATGCTTTTCACCGCAATCGGTTTTGGAGACTGTTGACCTTCATGCAAAAGGCGTTGACTACTTAATTTATATGTGGGCTTCCAGACAATTTGCGCTTGGCTTTATCTTTGGTTTTGCAACATTTAAAAAATCACCTCCTATGCTGACCATTACATATATTTTCTTTTTGGTAATGTTTGTTGGTGACCTCCTTATTGGAATTTCACAAAAAGAGAATTCACTTATCATTGCTGCTTTAGCAATGTGTATTATTTCTTCAGTCTTGATATTTGCAATAAATAAGATAAAATAATATCTGAGAATAAACTTCAGCTTTTTTTCACAAAGCTATCCATTCAAGTAAATGAACGGCAGGCTGATTAATATTAAACCAAATTTATGCAGAGAAGAACCTTTATAAAACAATCGTCTTTAACAGCCTTGAGTGTAGGTTTTTCTGGTGCCATTCAGTGGAATGGGAAGAGTATTGCTGACGACAAAACTCTTAAAGTAAACGGACAACGAATTGAAAGTCGCATCCTTGCATTGGCAAAATTTGGCAGAGACAATAATGGCCACGGTTATCGGGTTGCTTACACGCAAGGCGACATTGAAGGTCGCTCGTGGTTTATGGAACTAATGAAAAAAGCTGGCCTTGACGTTAAAATTGATACTGGCGGTAATATCATCGGAAAAAGAAAGGGGAAAAATCAATCCTTAAAACCGATTGCCTTCGGTTCGCATATTGACATGGTGCCTGATGGGGGCAACTACGATGGCACGTTGGGATCTATTGGTGCCCTGGAAGTGATTGAAGTCTTGAATGAAAATAAAATACTCACTGACCATCCATTGGAAGTAATTATTTTTGCGAATGAAGAAGGAGGCACGATTGGTAGTGAGGCTTTGGCCGGGTTGCTGACTGCAGAGGGACTCAAAATGATAAGCCAAAGTGGATTGACGATGGCAGAAGGTATCAAAGCCATTGGCGGAGATCCAGACAATATTCAATCCTGCATCAAACACAAGGGCGACCTCCATGCA
>JAYVEZ010000120.1:0-2261 GCA_043773645.1 Cytophagales bacterium | reverse complement strand
TCCTGGAATACCAAAGGCTTCACCCTGGGCAGTGAAGTGATCGAGGGGTTGGACAAGGCCATAGACCTTGCCGAAAAAGAATACCGGGGTTTGGTAATCGGTCACCAGGGTGCAGACTTTTCGCTGGGCGCAAACCTGGGCCTGGTGTTTATGTATGCCATCGAGCAGGAGTATGATGAGATTGATTTCATGATCAAGCATTTTCAAAATACGGTGATGCGCATTCGTTACTCATCCATACCGGTGGTGGTTTGTCCGCAAAGCCGTACGCTGGGAGGAGGCTGTGAAATGACGATGCACGCAGACATTGCGCAGGCCGCCGCTGAAACCTATATCGGTCTTGTAGAAGTTGGCGTAGGTCTTATTCCTGGCGGCGGGGGAACAAAAGAATTTACCAAGCGCGTGAGTGATGCGTTGGAAGAGGGAGATGTGGAATTAAATGCACTGCAAAATGCTTTTATGAATATCGCCACCGCGCGAGTCGCCACTTCGGCGGAGGAAGCCAGGGAGATCGGGATCTTGAAGAAACTGGATCGCGTCTCCATGAACAAAGACCGTCAGATCGGCGATGCAAAAGAAACCGTGATCGAATTGGCCAATGCCGGGTATACCATGCCGCAACCGGCACGAAATATCAAAGTGCAAGGACGTACTGGCCAGGCATTATTTCTGGCAGGCTTGCAGGGGATGAAGATGGGAAATTACATTTCCGAACACGATGCAAAAGTGGCGCGCTGGATTGCAAACGTCATGTGCGGAGGCGATCTCACGTCACCCCAGGAAGTGAGCGAACAATATTTACTGGACTTGGAGCGTGAAGCATTCCTGTCGCTGACCGGAGAGAAGAAGACGTTAGAAAGGATACAGGCGATATTGACAGGGGGAAAGCCGTTGAGGAACTAGTTGACAATTTACAAAATGGCAATTGACAATGACAGCTGGAAGCTTTAGAGATTTGACTGTGTATAAGAAAGCATTTGCATTAGCAATGGAAATTTTTGATTTGACAAAAACATTTCCAAAAGAGGAGATGTATTCGTTAACTGATCTAATACGAAGATCCTCAAGGTCGGTTTGTACACATATTGGCTAAGCATACAGGAAAAGACAATATGAGGCGTACTTCGTAAGTAAAACTTCTGATGGTGATATGGAAAACACAGAGACAAGAGTTTGGTTGGATTTTGCTTGCGCATGCAAGTACATTTCCCCCGAAACTAAAGAAAGAATAGATGCAAAATCAGAAGAGGTAGGCAAGATGTTAAACCATATGATTGAGAATCCTCAGAAATATGCCAGAAAAAAGAAAAATATTGTCAACTGATTATTGTCAATTGTCAACTTCATAATGAACACCAAAACTCATAAGATATGGATGCATACATCGTAGCCGGTTACCGCTCGGCGGTAGGAAAAGCAAAAAAAGGGGGCTTTCGTTTTACCCGGCCGGATGATCTCGCGTCGGAGGTGATCAGGCATTTGGTGAAGTCTATCCCCGGGCTGGAAAACAAAATGGTAGATGACCTCATCGTGGGCAACGCAGTGCCCGAGGCGGAGCAAGGCATGCAAATGGGAAGGATCATTGCGTTGATGGCGTTGGGGATCGATACACCGGGTTTGGTCATTAATCGCTACTGCGGATCGGGTGTCGAAGCGATAGCAATTGCCAGCGCCCGCATTCATGCCGGTCAGGCTGATGTCATTATTGCCGGTGGCACCGAGTCGATGTCACTCGTGCCGGTGATGGGGATCAAGACGGCGCTGAACTACACCATTGCAAAGGACCACCCCACGTACTACACCAGCATGGGACTTACCGCGGAAGAAGTTTCGAAACAATTTAAAATATCCCGGGAGGAACAAGACCAGTTTTCTTATGAATCGCACATGAAAGCTGCGGCCGCCTGGAAGGAGGGAAAATTCGCCGGTGAAGTGGTGCCGATCACCGTCAAAGAAGTGTATGTCGATGAAAACATGAAAAAGAAAACACGGGAATATGTTGTCGAAAAGGATGAAGGGATCCGAGCCGATACCACCGTTGAAGGTCTTTCCAAATTGAAACCGGTCTTTGCCGCGGGAGGAACGGTCACAGCGGGGAACTCTTCCCAAACTTCCGATGGAGCGGCTTTCGTAGCCGTGATGTCGGAGAGAATGGTAAAGGAGTTAAATCTCAAACCGATCGCGCGCATGATGAGTTATGCTACTGCGGGAGTTGACCCCCGCATCATGGGGATTGGTCCGGTAGCGGCCATACCGAAAGC
>JAYVEZ010000119.1:0-2752 GCA_043773645.1 Cytophagales bacterium | reverse complement strand
TACGACATTGCCCGTGGATTGTGCCGCCAGGGCCAGCGGAGTGGCACCTGAATAACCTGATACCGTTTTAGCACCATCGCCCAGAAATGTCCATACCTCTCCGGAAATTTGTGATGGGTAAGCAAAATACAAAAAGGCACGGGCCGTGAGGGCAACATTCAATACATTCATTCCGGTCCCTCCAAAGGCCTCCTTTCCGATCACCACGGCAAAAGCTGTCGCAATGGCCACCTGCCAAAGGGGAATGCCCGCGGGCATCACCAGGGGGATCAACATCCCGGTCACAAGAAAGCCCTCATTCACCGGGTGCCTGCGAATGGTGGCGAAGACAAATTCTATTCCCAATCCTACTCCATACGAGATGATAATGATGGGAACCGTTTTTACCAGGCCGATCCAAATCTCTTCCTTAAAAGCCGCAGCCTGTCCCAAGGCAATGAAGTGCTGGTGACCAACATTCCACATCCCAAAAATCAAACAGGGCAACATGGCGATGACGACCGTCATCATCAGTCTTTTCAAATCGATGGCATCGCGTACTTGTACCCCTTTCGTTTCCGTGGTGGTGTTGGGCGAAAACAAAAATGTGTCAAACGCTTCATAGGCGAAATAGAACTTCTCCCACTTGCCGCCTTTCTCAAAATTGTGCTTGACTGAATCAAGCTGGCTTCTCAAAAACTTCATATACTCTCTTAGCTCGTTCTGATCAACTCAAGTCCTTCCCGTACGATCTCTTGCACGTTGTGCTTGGACACATCCACGAATTCGCACAACGCCAGATCTTCTTCGATCACTTCGTAAATTCCAAGGGCCTCCATCTCATCAATGTCGTCGGCCAAAATACTTTTTATCAAATGGGTTGGAAGGATATCCATGGGGACCACCTTTTCAAACACACCCGTTTCGACGAAGGCCCGGGGCTCACCATGGGTGTTCGTATCCAATTCAAATTCTTTGTTGGGTGTCAGGAAAGAAAACAAACCCCAGGCGCGGTGCATGCTGAGTTTGTTGGCTCCGGGTGCAATCCAACCTATGAATTCATGGTGATTACCTTCCGGTAAAACCGTTAACTGGTGATCATGAAAACCCAGGTGCCCCTCAGCGCCCACATTGGTGCCCGTCAGGGGATTCCCGGAGATAAACCTTACGTTTTCTCCGTTGAGATTATTGGCGACTAGTTTTCGGATGGATGCGCCGGTTACCGTTTTGTAGTATTGTGGGTTCTTCACTTCAGACCCTACGACGGCCACAATCTTCGATGCATCATACACGCCATTGAGGAAAAGCTTTCCGATCTGAATCACACCGAAAGGATTAATGGTCCAAACAATATCCCCTTTATTAATGGGATCAATGTGATGGATCTGTACCCCCACACAACCTGCCGGATGGGGGCCTGAGAACTTGTTTACTTCTGCGCCCTTCACCTGAGAAAACACCGTGGATATCTCACTGGTGGTGTGGGTATTTACATGGACAGCCCCTGTGGTCAATTTTTTCAAGACATCAACACCTACCTGGAAAAATTGATCTTGCCCGCGAAACAGAATACTATAATCCGGTGCCAGTGGGCTCGTATCGAATGCCGATATATGGATGGCCTTAGGCGTTACAGCCGGGTCGGCGATGGTGCCAAAAGGGCGTTGGATAAAATTGAGCCACACACCCGAATTCAAAAGCTGATCTTTGATGTTCTCAGCAGAAAGGTTAGCGATTTCGGACA
The DNA here is from genome assembly GCA_043773645.1 of Cytophagales bacterium. Classification (GTDB taxonomy): domain Bacteria; phylum Bacteroidota; class Bacteroidia; order Cytophagales; family Cyclobacteriaceae; genus ELB16-189. Next base: position 1,029 of record JAYVEZ010000119.1, on the reverse strand, counting down.
CCGTGAATTTGCGAAAAACTTCGAACTCACTTTTCTTATCCGCCAGAATCTTTACTTCCAATAATTTCCGCTTCTCCCCCCGCTTCACCTCTACCACTTCACCACTCACCGGAGACGTAAACAGCACCTTTTCTAATTTCTTGTCGTGAAAAAGAGGGGTGCCCGCCTTTACAATATCACCCTCTTTGACAAGCACCTTGGGTATATACAATCCATGAAAGTCGGATGGTTTAATGGATGCCGTTTCGGCAGGCTCGCTTTCGGCTATTTTGGGGGATGCTTTTCCCGCCAGATTGATTGTAAATCCTTTTTTGAGACGAATAAATTTGCCCATGGATGTAAGTGGCAATGATGAAATTTAGGCCGGGGCAAAATTAGCAATTATCCTTGCCCGGCAAGGGGTTTTAGGGCTTTTGTTGGATGTTTTTACACTAATGGATTCGCGTATTATTTTTTCCTCACCAGCATCCGACCCAGCGCCAGCCGCACCACTTCGTCAACCTCCTCATCAATGGTGATGGCCGTGGTGTCTATCTCGATGGCACCGGGGGCTTTGCGCAACGGACTTTCGTGCCGGGTGCTGTCGATTTCATCCCGCTTCAAGAGGTTTTCAACGATGGTGTCGATATCGATCATCTCGTCCCTGTCCAGTAATTCTTTTTGACGGCGGAAGGCCCGCACCAGAACCTCGGCCGTAAGGAAAATTTTAAGCTCTGCATCGGGAAATACCACCGTCCCGATATCGCGCCCATCCATGACAATGGCCCTCTCTTTTCCCATGCGCCTCTGCTGGTCCACCATGGCATGCCGGACCATGGCAAGGGTACTTACCTGGCTCACAAATTCAGAAACGCGCATGTCGCGGATCTCCTTTTCAACAATGAGTCCATTCAAGAATGTCTCCGTTTTGCCTTTGCCATTGACCTGAAATGATATTTTGATTAGGTCCAGCGCCTTTTGGATTTCCCTTGGATTGGTAAGAGAAATATGGTGGTTCAGAAAATACAGCGTCACGGCCCTGTACATGGC
>JAYVEZ010000118.1:0-5727 GCA_043773645.1 Cytophagales bacterium | reverse complement strand
CCCAGTTGATACTCTTTTTTAGCCTCTTCATTCCATCCGCTCTCGGTAGTAGAAGTGGCTCCTGCCAGGATGGTTGTTTTTAATGCAGCGGCCACAGCATGTGCGATTTCATCCTGAACCGCAAATACATCTTTTGGCGAGCGATCAAAAGTCTTTGACCACAGGTGCGTGCCGTCGGAGATTTTGATTAATTGTGCCGTCACCCTGATCTGGTCGGCTGATTTCCTGATGCTGCCTTCGAGGATGGTGGCCACCCCAAGCATTTCACCCACTTTCTTCAGGTCTTCGTTCTTGCCCTTGAATTGAAAAGAAGAAGAACGTGCAATTACTTTTAAGTCTTCAGTCTGTGCAAGCACATTGATAATTTCTTCAGCCACGCCATCCCCGAAGTATTCCTGGTCGTGATTAGGACTCATGTCGGCGAAGGGGAGAACCGCGATGGATTTGTCGAGCGTGGTAGTTGGTGGTTGATCGTTGGTAGTCGATTGTGTGTAGAGGAAATAACTCGATATCGCAATGATAGCCAGGAGCAGAAGGGTAATGGTGATTTTCTTTCGATTGGAGCTGGCTTGGGTGCTGGGTGCTGGGTTCTGGGTGCTGGCTGTTTGGGTTGATTGGTTGACCGGGTTCTTTAGTGAGGTGATGATTTCTTTGACTGCGTTGGCAACTTTATTGATTTGATCGCGGTAAAACGTTTGGTTTTGATTTTTGTCAGGATTGTCGGGCGGCGCAAGGGGTCTGTTTACGCCTGGTGTTTTGTATATGAATTCGACCGGCCTCAGCGCTCCACCCAGTTCATTTTCCAGTTGAGTTTTGTCCTCAGTGTCCAAGTCATGAATTTTAATCGGCAGAATTCTACTCGCCACATTTCCATTGCTTAGTTTAATATCCCTCCCAAACGGATCATCTTTTGCCAGTTTATTGAAAGCAACAAACTCATGCTGCCAGGCAAAGCTTTTTGGATCGCAATAGGTTTGGGAAATGATGGGAATGAAAATCAGGCATTTGAGTTTTCCTTCGAGGCTTTTGTCAACCAAATGCGTGTCCAGCAGTCCATCATGAGGATTTTTATCGAAATAGATGGATACAGGTTCTTTCACTGTTCCTTTCAATTCTTTCTCCAGGTTTTGAACAAATTCGGTTACCCAGCCATCAAGGTTGTCGTTGTGGCGATAACTAATAAATATGTCGTATTCAAATTCGGGGAGCAGCGAGGGCATCGCCAAAGATAATAAATTCGTTTTGGCAGATGGCAATCAGTCCTCGAACCTGAAATTGCATTTGCCATGATCCAATAGTCATACTGGCAAAGCTCATCTACTGGAAAGATTTGAGAATCATTGATTTATTCATAATGTTCAAGTTGTTGAAGAACTTATTCATTCGCGCCAATCTTGTTTTATGATCAAAAATCATTTATATTGAAAATCCTGATTTCTTAAAGAGGATCGTTTACCTATACTTTCCGCTTTTCATTCATCGACACCTAAACCCAAATCCTATGATACAAAAATCAAAAACCCTTCTCTTGTTGTTGTTCCTCTCCTGCACCTGTGCCATGGCCCAGACCTGGGAGTACGTGAATCTTCGTCAATACCGGGTCAAAGACGTGGATGTCTTAACTTCTTTTGTAAAAAGCGCGTTCCCGTTCATGAACCAGAGCAAGACGATGCCAACGGCAGGCAGATTCGCAGCCACCAGTGAGTCCGGAAGAGTCTACTCGGCCGTCTACCTTACCAGCCTGGACCAATTTGCCACCTTCCTCAAGGAACGCGGCAAAGTTCTCGAAGAATACGGCAAAACTCCTGGCAATGTTGGTGAGGCGATGGGTGCCACGATCGACGGCGGAATTGATGATGTACTCTGGCATTATGAAAAAGACATGAGTAACGTTCCCGCTGGCTATGACGGGTCTAAAATGATGTGGAGAAAACTGAATTTCATCACGGTTAAATCCGGGATGATGCAAGAATACAAGGAGACGATGATGAAAGTGATCGAAGCCGAGAAGAAAGCTGGCCTAAATTACACCTACCTGATGTTCACCGTTGCTTACGGTGCGCCGACCAACATGGTGATGATGAGTTACCCTGCCGCAAACTCCCTTGATTATTATACGGGACTGGCAGCCCGTCAGAAAATCCGTGAAGCGAACCCGGAGATCGGCGCCCTTCGCCGGAAAGCAACTTCCATGACTACCAATACGCTTGTGGATCAAACAACCACCATTCCGTATTGAGTTGGATTACACTGAAACTTAAGCAGCTGGGCGACCGGGCTGCTTAAGTTTTTTTATACCTGTTCCTGGATTGATGCGATCCTTTTGTGTCAATGGCCATTATAACACCACCCAACTCCTTTTACAAAACCGGCTTATCTTCGGTGTTTACGTCGTGGACACTTATAGGAAGTATCCTGCTTCATTAACTCTTTTGCTGACCGCTTAAGTAGTTATTTACAATTTCAACAGGGCCCACTCTTTTGTCAGATTCGGCACACGGCCCATCACATAACCCGTGCCATTCCCTACTACTACCAGATCTGATGGATTGTATCCGTAGCCTCCCCTGGGATTAAACAATCCAGGCTCCATGGAGAAAGTCATATTCTTCTCCAGCACCGTTTGATCGCCCAACGCTATATAAGGTTCCTGGTGGCCTTCCATTCCTTCTCCATGGGCAACGCGCTGATACAGGTATTTCTGCATCCCACTTTTGACCTGGTATTCATGGATCGCTTTGGCAATATCCTGACACCTGGTTCCTTCAGCCGACATTCGTATTTGCATGGCGGAACCTTCTGCCATCACCTCCCATACTTTTTCCATTTCGTTCGTCCAGGGCGCAATCTGATAGGGGCAATAAAGCTCTCCTCCGCACCCGCCAATCTTAACTCCTCCAGAGACCTGAATTGAATCTCCTTTTTTGATTTTGCTGTGATGGAACTGGTTTGGGTGCGGAAAGGCGGTGCTGACGCCCGTCCGGCAGCCAATGTCAATAGTGATTCCCACGGCAGTGTGCGGAAGACCATCGCGCTTGATGTCTTTCATGATCAGTTCAGTTCCATATTCGGTCGCGGCCATCCTGACCTGGAAGTCGGTGAGATCAGTTCCGTATTCCAGGATGTAGTCGCGGGTCCAGGCATGGATCTGGCTGAAATAGTTATAGGCTCGCTGCGACAATGCCAGCTCTTCTTCCGTTTTAACCCGTCGCATCTTTATGCACACATCGCTTACATCCTCAAAGGATGCTTTCGGGAGGATTTCATTCATCCGCTTCAACCTTTCACAGGAAGGTGTTGCGCTGAGGGCTATCTTCTTTTCTCCGAACCCGCGCTTCTTCACGCCATTGAGTTGCCATTCCAGCAAATCCACGGGAGGGCCGGTGACTACTTTAGCCTGATCGGGGTACCCACCCTCGGCATGCGGGTAATCATAGAAATACTCTGCATCCGTCACCCACCAACTTCGCACGAGTTCCATATCCAGACCGGGATGAAACCAATATACTTCCATTCTGTCTGTCGGGATGAAGCATGCGAAAGGCCTTTCTGTGTTGCTATAAAATAGGCCGGTGAAATAAACAATATTCCATTCATCGGTTATCAATATTCCGGCAAGCCCTTTCTCGGCCAGTTTCTCCTGCAAAACTTTGACACGACCCTGATGCCATTCCAAAGGCAATCGGTCAAAATTGGCCGGTTTCGGATTATTGGGTATTGCAGTCAATAACTTGCTTGAATGACCAGACACCTGCGGTATCCGGTTATTTTGCGAATTCGACGACTCCTTTCCTTCACACCCGGCCAGTGTCCCGAGGGTGATGAGGCTGGTACCTTTGATAAATCCTCTTCGGTTAATCATTTCATTAATGTTTAGTGTGTAAATCAATTAAATATCCTAAAGTGTATTCTATTTAAACTTTCCTGCCGCATTCTTTGCGTCTCCTGGGGTTAATGTATTCCACCCAGCCTCAATTCTTTGGCCTGCACTCATACTTCTCTGCCAACTGTTTAAAGCGGGGCAGGCTGCGGAGCGGTTCAATAGGAAATAAATGTCATACTCAAAGCCGGGTAAAACTGCCATGTCACGAATGTAATAAATTGTTGCCTGCCTGCTTGCCTTCGCGGAGCGCTTTGTCGAAGCAAGGCCGAAGCGTCCACCTTTGCGAATGCTCCGTTGGATAAATGCGCGAAGGCAGATGGAGGCTGGAGACGAAGAGGTCGTATTGGAACTGGTTGAGAACGGATGGCATATTATGGTTTTTAATTTACCGTTACTCCTGCCTGCTTTAGTTTTCTGGCAAAGTTGGGAGTTGCGCTAAGGTCGAAAGGAAGTTTTTCGTGCGACAAAAACAGACTCCTAAAAAGAGGAAAATCCAGCAAGATTTTTTGGTCCATCAGCGCAGCCGCTTTGTTGGCCTCTTGTCTTCCCAACACAGCATCAACCGCAAGAAGGTAAAAAGGACTTGAGCGATGAGGTTCTGCCATCATTTTTCTTGCTTCCTCCAACTTGCCTTGCCTTGCGAAAATAATAGCCTTTAAATCATAGTATGTAAAGTAATCTTGGTTGGGATCTTGTAAAATAATATCGTAGGCCTCCTCCAATTTGCCCAATTGAATCATCGCATATAGCTTATAATCATCCACCCCATACCTCATAGCGATGGTATTGACTTCTCCGATCGTCTTCAATACTTCTTCGTATTTCCCCAAGTATAATTGGTTGAAGACAGTGCTTCGGGCGGCCTCTGATGTTGACGGATCTTGTAACAAAATCTCCTGACTTATCTTCAATAACTGCTGACCATAACCGAACGCAATTAACAACGTTGCGAAATCGAAATTCTGATATCTAAAATGCTTGGGTGCATCCCTACTTGACAAGCTTTTCTCAATCACTTGACGAAAATTTGCCCAGTTGTGAGAATACATGGTTTGCGGAATTCGGTAATAATCAGCCTGGGAAAGTTCTTTGGACCGGGCAATGGCGTTTGCCAGATCGTTATTAAATAATTTATACGCTTGCTGATCGGTCAGCGTATCCCGATAATTGGGATCGTCTTTTAACACATAGTGGAGAAAAAAATCAGCATGAAACAAATAAGGATTGACGAAATCCGGATCCAGCTGTGAGGACTGTTCATAATAAAAATTTGCCTTTTTCAGTGTAACCAAGTCGATAAACCGACTGCGCTCATGTGCTTGATTGTCTAGTCCGCGGGCTTTGAAAAAAGCCAAGGCGGCTTCTGGACTGCTGGTGCCTGCCCAATACATTTGTTCCACAGCTTTTGAGTCTAATACGATATCAAGACTTTCCGCGATTTTTATGGCAATCTCTTTCTGTAGTTCAAAGATATCCTTGGCACTTCTGTCATAGGTATTCGACCATATATGATAACCATCTTTAGCACGTATCAACTGTGCAGTGATGCGCAACCCGGCATCGGACTTTCTTACCGATCCTTCTACTACATAATTAACGCCCAAAGAATCGGCGATTACTTGTATGCGTAGATTCTTATTTTTAAAAGCGAATGACGAAGTGCGTGAAATAACATTAAGCCCCTTTACATGGGCGAGACTATTCAATATTTCTTCTGTGAGCCCATCGCCAAACCAACCTTGATCTTTTTGTTCGCTCATGTCGGCAAACGGGAGTACGGCAATGGATTTATCAAGTTGGGTTGGTTGTTTGTCCGTGGTTGTTCGTTGGTAGAGGATGTAACC